>JBFGLK010000466.1:0-3700 GCA_041576195.1 Promineifilaceae bacterium (SeqCode) | reverse complement strand
CGGCCCTGGCACTGCTGCCGGCATGGTTGGGTGGGGCGCTACTGGCGCTCGCCGCTGTCGTCCTGTTGACGCTGATCGACCCGCTCGTTGGGCTGGCCGCGACGCTGATCCTGGCGCCGTTCGGGGCGTTCGAGAATCGGGTGCTCGGCCCTGGCCCCCTGGATAGCGGCCAGCTGCTCCTCCTGTTCACGGTGGGGGCCTGGCTGGCCAGCGGAGTCCGGCGACAGGCGCTTCGCCTGCCGCGCGCGGCGCTCCACCCCTATTTGATCCCGTTTCTCGGGGTGGCCATGGTGTCGCTGCTGGCGGCGCCCGCCATCGCGGCTGGTTGGCGCGAGCTGCTGAAGTGGGTGGAGATCGCCCTGTTGATGTCGTTGGCCGTGGATTTGCTGGACAGGTCGCCGCTGCTGGCGGCGCGGCTGCCGGCAACGTCGCCCTGGCGCGGCCGGCTCCTCCTCGGTCTGCTGTTGCTGGCCGGCCTCAGCCAGGCCCTGGGCGGTATCTGGCAGGCCGTCTTGCGGGGGACCGGCCCGGAGCACTTCCTGGTCGGCGGACGCTTCTATCGGCCATACGGTACCTTCGACCAGCCCAATCCCTACGGTGGCTTCGTGGGCATGAACGCCTGCCTCGCCTGGGGGGCGCTGTTGGGGCTGGCGCGGTGCCGGGCGTGGCGGACCTGGCCGGATCGGCTTTGGCTGCTCTCTCTGCTGGCGGTCGCCGGCACGACCACGGCGGCGCTGGTGCTGTCGTGGAGTCGCGGCGCCTGGCTGGGCTTTGCCGGCGGGGTCGCCGTCATCTTGCTGTTCTGGCCCCGCCGGCGCTGGATCGGAGGGGCCGTGCTGGCAGCCGGCCTCGTGGTCGGGGGTGTGGCGCTGGCAGCCGGGCTCGTGCCGGCGGGCGTCCGTGACCGGCTGACCAGCATCACCGCTGAGTTCCGGCTTGGGGACGTCCGCGGCGTGGACATCAACGACGAGAACTACGCCGTCCTGGAGCGACTGGCACACTGGCAGGCGGCGATCGCCATGGCCGACGATCATCCGTGGCTGGGCGTCGGCTTCGGCAACTACGAGGCCGCCTACGCCGACTACGCCCTGATCAACTGGCCCTTCCCCCTGGGGCATGCCCACAACTACTACCTTAACCTGCTGGCCGAAGTCGGTCTGGTCGGTATAATCGCCTACCTGGTCTTCTGGGGCGCCGTGGTGTGTCAGAGTCTGCGCTTGCTCAGGCGTCTGGAAGATCCAGCCCGAGGGATCGCCCTTGGCGCGCTGGGTGTCTGGGCGGCGCTCACCGTGCATCACCTGGTGGACAAGCTGTACGTCAACAACGTCTACATCTACCTCGGCGTGTTGCTGGGACTCCAACAGTGGCTGGACCGGGACGAATCCATGTGAAGATGAGCGCGATTTTCTATGCGCTGGTCGGTCGCACGCGGCTAAACCCGCTGGAGACCAAGCGCTTCGTCAAGTTCACGGTGGTGGGCGCCATAGGGGCCGTTGTCGACTTCGGCTCGTTCAATCTGCTCATTGGCCTGTTCGACGGTCTGAGCTTTGGCAGCGAGCAGTTGCGACCGACGATTGCCAGCACCTTTTCGTTTTTGCTGGCCATCGTCAGCAACTTCATCTGGAACCGCTACTGGACCTATCCCGACTCACGCAGCAAGCCGCTCTGGCGGCAGTTCTCGCAGTTTGTCCTGGTCAACGCGTCGGCCCTTCTGGTGCGCTGGCCCATCGTGACGTTTACGCACGAACCGTTCGAGGTGCTGGTGGGCCGCCTGGTGCCGGCATTAACGCCGTACGCCGCGCGGTTGGGCGAGAACATGGCGCTGGCCCTGGCGGTGGGCATCGCCATGTTCTGGAACTTCTTCGTCAACCGCTACTGGACCTACAGCGACGTCGGGAAGGCCTAGCCACATGGCCGGCCCGGCCCGTATCGGCATCGACGTCACCGCGGCTCTGACCCAGGGTGGGGGGATAGGCCGCTACACGCGGGAGCTCGTCCACGCGCTGGTCGACAAGGCGACGGCGTATGAGTATCGCCTCTTCCACGCGCGGCCGCCGGCGGCGTCTCCCGTTCCGGAGCCCCTGCCCGCAGGCCCGCACATTCGCCGGCGCCCGGCGCCGCTGACTGACCGCTGGCTCTATCGCCTCTGGTATCGGGCGCGCGTGCCGTTGCCGGTGCAGGTCTTCACCGGGCGCCTGGATCTGTTCCATTCCCCTGATTTCGTCCTGCCGCCCGTTCTGGGGCGAATTCCCACGCTGTTGACGGTACACGATCTCTCCTTCGTGCATTACCCGGAAACGTTTACGCCGGCCCTGGTGCGCTATCTGAACGCGGTGGTGCCGGCATCGGTGCACCGGGCCACTCACGTCCTGGCCGACTCGCGCGCCACGCGCGATGACCTGGTGTCACTGTGGTCCGTGCCCGACGACAAGATCACGGTTCTATACAGCGGGGTGGGCCCCCAGTTCCGGCCCGTCGAGGGGGAGGGGCCGATACGTGCCGTGCGGGCGCGCTACCAGCTGGGCGACGACCCTTACCTGCTATGTGTTGGCACGCTCCAGCCGCGCAAGAACCTGCCGCTGTTGATTCGGGCCTTCGCGGCGCTGGCCGCGCAATGGCCCTACCGCCTGGTCATTGCCGGCGCGCGCGGTTGGAAGACCGACGAGACGCTGAACCAGGCGACCGCGCTCGGGGTGGTCGACCGCGTGCAATTCCTTGGCTTCGTGCCCGACGCGGACCTGCCGGCGCTTTACGCCGGCGCGACCCTGTTCCTGTTTCCCAGCCTCTACGAGGGCTTCGGCCTGCCGATCCTCGAAGCGATGGCCTGTGGCGTGCCCGTGTTGGCGGCGAACGCCTCGAGCCTGCCGGAGGTCGCCGGGGAAGCGGCCGTGCTCCTGCCCCCGGCGGACGAGCGCGCCTGGACCGAGGCGATGCATCGGTTGCTGCTCGACGGGCCGCGGCGCACGCGGCTCGTGGCGGCCGGCTTTCGGCAGGCGCGGGCGTTCACCTGGCACCGGGCAGCGCGGGAGCTGGCGGCGGTCTATCGCCGATTATTGCCGGCATGAACGATGGAGTCGATTGTTCCATCGTCCCATACTTCCCTTCACAGTCCTCTACCTTGACTGATTCTGGAGTCAATGGTACTCTGGTACTGTCGCGTGGATCTCTGTTTCGCACACTACTGCCAAGTCCATCTTTGCCAGTATCCGAACCGTGCTCTAGCTGACTCGTCGAGGGTCGGTCTTCGTTTCTCCTTTGACCGTTGCTTGAGACGTATCAGCTGTACCTGCCAAGGAGAAAAAATCGAATGAAGAAGATTCTGCCTCTGGCCGTGCTTGCCCTGGCCATTGTGGCGTTGTTGTTTGCCGGCTCCACCTCGGCATTTGCTTCCTCGTCTGCCAAGTCACTGTCTGGCCTCGAAGGGTTGAAGGGGGTCGATAGCCCGATCATCAACCTGACCTGGACCGACTTTGGCGGAAATCCGTACTGCGACGGCGTCAGCATCGACGTCAACGGGGGCGGAGACCTGTCCGTTCATGGCACGCAGTGCGGCTGCTTGACCGACCCGGCCTACGGCGCGATCAACTACACCGTGTTGTTTGGATACCTGGCGGCGATGGTTGCCGGGGGTGTTTATTTCACGGACAAGAATAAGAACACCGATGATTATTTCCGGGGCGGCAAACACCTTCCCTGGTGG
>JBFGLK010000465.1:0-3701 GCA_041576195.1 Promineifilaceae bacterium (SeqCode) | reverse complement strand
TGGCGCCGCCGAAGATGCCGGGCAGCTGGAAGACGACGATCGTGATCAGGGGGATGAGCGCATTGCGAGTGGCGTGCTTCATGATGACCACGCGCTCGCTCAACCCCTTGGCCCGGGCGGTGCGCACGTAATCCTGGCGCAGCACCTCGAGCATGGACGAGCGCAGGAAGCGGCTCCAGCCTGCCAGGTAGAGGAGGCTGAGCATGATGGTCGGCAGGATAAGATGGATGAGCCGATCGCCGAGCGAGCCGGCGGAAACCCCGAGCAGGTCCTGTATGCTGCCGTTGAGGATGCGCAGGTCGACGACATTGCCGGTCGGGAAGAACGGCAACCCCCACTTCTGGAACTGAATGCCAAAGAGGATGACGAGCATCAGGCCGAACCAGAACGCGGGCATCGAAATGCCGAAGAAGCTGAAGCTCGTCACCACGTAGTCGAGAACCGAGTACTGGCGCACCGCCGAGATGATCCCGATGGGCACGGCGATGGCCAGAGAGAAGATCGTGGCCGAGAGCATCAGGATGGTCGTGTCCTTGACCCGACCCTGGATGATGCCCAGCACGTCCTGGCCCCGGGCCAGCTTCCACGATTTGCCCCAGTCGCCGCGCAGGATGCCGCGCTGGCAAGGATGACCACGCGAGGTGTTCGCGCCTTCGTTGGTGCCGCCGGCGTCGCGGCAAGTCGGCAGCTGAAAGTCGGACCACGTGCCGGTGATCGGCAGCTGTTGCGCGGTGCCCCGGTTGCCCAGCGCGTCACCCAGCTCATCGATCCAGTCTTCGCCGGCCATCCACGCCAGGTACTTGAGCCAGAAGGGACGGCTGAGGCCGGCATTAGCCCGGATGATATCGATTTCCTGCTGAGTGAAGCGCTGCCGCTGGCTACCCGCCAGATTCAGACCGGACAGAGGATCGCCCGGTGCTGCCTCCAAGAGGAGGTAGATGGCGATCGTCGCCAGAAAGACGACGAGAAGCATCTGGAGCCCACGCCGGATGAGGTAGTTGGTCATCTGCTCGCCTCCAGGTTACGGGGTCGCCCCGGGGGCGCCGGTCTGGGGTATGTGAATGGCCGTCAGGGGAATCTTATCCGCCATCGGGATGTCGTGGGGAATCAGGGCAATGTCGTGCGCATATTGTAACGTCATAGTAGCTTTTGCCAAGAATGGCGGTGCAAGTGTGGAGTGCGGACCGCGGACCTTGGAAAATGGAATGCCCGCTCCAGTCGGTTGGTCGTGTGGTCGGTTCATCCATGGTCGCCGAACGGCGATGCTCTTGCGGACGCGCTGGTAGTTGCGGTTGGCATTCTCGCAGTCAACGTCCGCTCCGCACTCTGCACTCCACATTCCGCACTGGAGACTCCGCGCTCCTAAAAAGGGGCAGCGCCCTTGCGAGCGCTGCCCCTCCTCAAGTCTGCGGCTCAGGGAGCCGTCAGACGCCGAGTTTACTGCTCGATATCAAGCTCGAAGATGTTGTACAGCTCCGAGGCCTCCGTCGGGTCCACATTGAAGTTGCGGATTTCGGGCCGCGTCGCTGCGACCTTCAAGCGCAGGAACAACGGAATGACGGGGACGTTTTCACTGAAGATCACCTGAGCCTCGTAGTGGAACTGCGTGTACTCGGGCGTGCCGGGCAGGGAGGCCAGGGCCGCCTTGCAGGCCGTGTCATACTCGGCATTGCTCCAGCCGGTCTCGTTCGCGCCACCCCAGCCGGCAGGCCAGCGGGCATTGCCATTCTCGTCGAGCTCTTCCGGCGGGCCGGGAATCTCATCCGAGATGTACAGGTTGCAGGCCGGCTCGGGGCTCAGCACCCAGGCGAACTCGCCCAGGTCGAAGAGGCGGCCGAAGAGCGGGGTGCCCTCGCCGTCCGCGAACCACTCGCCTGCCGGCAGGTAGTAGAGATCGACCGTGATGCCGCAGTCCACCATGTTCTCTTTGAAGATCTGGGTCAGCTGCTGGCGCATGTCGTTGCCGGAGGTCGTACCGAGGGTGACGATGAAGTCCTCACCCGTGGTCGGATGGTTGCGCACGCCGTTGGCGTCCGTGTCCACGAAGCCGGCCTCATCCAGTAGGGCATTGGCTGCCGCTACGTCGTACGGCCAGGACTTATTATCCGGGTTGTAGTACGGGTGTACGCTCGGCACGTAGCCGGTGATGACCTCGGAGCGGCCGAAGAAGATGTTGTCGACCATGCTCTGGCGGTCCGTGCACATGGTCATCGCCTGTCGCACACGCACGTCGTCGAACCAGACGGTGCGCTCGCCGCCACGCTCGGGCCGATCCAGCGGGTCGATGTTGAAGTCGATGTGCTCATAGACCGTGGAGCTCTGGAAGTAGGGGACCAGCACGCCCGTATTCTCCGCCTCGATGAGGAAGGGCGCCTGGCCGGCATCCATACCGTCCTGCGTGCCGATGTCACACTGGCCGGCCAACAGTTGGGCAAGTAGCTGGTTGGTGTCCGGGATGAACTTGTAAGTGACGCTGTCCAGGTAGGGCAGGCCCTCATCCGCGCGATAGTAGTTCGGGTTCTTGACCAGGGTGACGCGATCGCCGGCCACCCACTCCGTAATCATGAACGGGCCGTCGCCCAAAGGCAGACGAGAGGTCTCTTCCAGCTCCAGCATCTCGGCGGGAGCGAATTCGCCCCAGGCATGCTTGGGCAACGGCTTCCAGAAGTTGAGGAAGTAGACCGAGTCGACATAGCCGGGAAGGCCGCGCCACTCGACGGTCAGGTCGCCCGTGGCCGCGAAGCTGGCCGTCCGATCGATGGTGAACTTGCTCGCGGGCGTGTCCGGGTGCTTGGCCAACTCGTAGCTGTAGACGGAATCTTCCGCCGTCACAGGCGTGCCATCGGCCCAGACGCGCGGCTTGAACGTGAACTGCGAGACGAGCTGCTCCATCTCCACCGGGTTGCCGTCGAAGGCTACCTCTTCGCCGGCCGCGTTCTTCACCGTGATGCCATCGGCCCACGTGGTCGGGCTATTGGTCACGTCCACGACCGGGTCGCCGGGGTTGACCGTCACGGTCTCGAAGAAGGCGTCACCGTCGGAGAGCGACGGCAGCTTCTCGATACCCTGGGCCTGATAGCCGTACGCGAGCGACGTTGTGTCATTCTCGTAGATGCTGTGATGAATGGCCAGGGCTGCGAGCATGCTGGTGTTGTACCAGTAGAGCGTGTCCGGCTCCTGGGCCTGGCAGACGACCAGGTCCTTCGGTTGCATCGGCATGGGCGCCTCGGTCGGCACGACCTCGACGACCTCTTGCTCGACGACGATGCGGGTCACCTCGACCTGCTCGCCTTCGACCACGACTTGCTCCTGAATGACGCGGGTCACCTCGACGGTCTCGGTCACGACCTGGGGCTGGCAGGCCGCCAGCACCAGGGCACCCAGGACCAGGATCGCCGCCAGGAGCCACCAATTCTTGACTGTTTTCATGTCGTTGTGTTCCTCCTCAAAGAACGCACAGGGTCAACAAGATCCAACAACAAAACGCCCGATCCATCGATCGGGTGCCAAACCACGAGATTGTGGATACCGCACCTCCTCGCGATCGCGCGGAAGCGGGAGACAGACTTTCTGTTGTAACCGAACAGGGGGATCTCTCAGCTTCCATATCCCGGAATCACTTCAGGCGACCACGTGTGAACTGCCAGACGATCTGCCAGTTTCGCCGGCCTGTCGCCGGCGCATGGGCCCAAGTGGTTGCC
>JBFGLK010000464.1:0-3701 GCA_041576195.1 Promineifilaceae bacterium (SeqCode) | reverse complement strand
GTGGCCGACAGCATCTCCGCCGGGCTGCCCCGCGACCGGCTAAAGGCCATGGCCGCGGTCAAAGAGACGAGCGGGGCCTATGTGGCCGTGCCCGATGACGACATTCTGGCAGCCATCCCCGCGCTGGCCCGCCACAGCGGCGTCTTCGCCGAGCCGGCGGGCGCCGCGGCCTACGCCGGGCTGCTGGCCGCTGTGCATAAGGGGCTCGTTTCTGTGGATGAAACGTTTGTTCTGTTGATAACCGGCAACGGTCTGAAAGATATCAAGGGCGCGATGACCAGCGTCGAGCAGGCCGGCAGCCGCCCCCATCGCGTGGCGCCCTCCCTGGAGGCCGTCAAGGCGCTTGACCTGACATGAAGGGATCAGGGACCGGGGATCAGGGGCAGGTCCTCGATCCGCAGTCCCCGGTCACCAATCCCAAAGGCAAAGGACCATCCCATGATTGATCTGACCATTCATGAAGACCGGCTGCAGCGGGCCGTCCAGCGAGCCCGCGAGCGGCACATCATCGTTCCCACCTTCGAGCAGATGCGCCACCCCGAGCGCATCCCACCGGCCATCAAGGCCGGCCTGCGCGATGTCGGGCTCTGGGATCTCAACCCGCTGAATCTGTTTCGCATTACCTGGCATAACGAGCCAGTCTCCCGCGGCGGTGGCTTCGGCGGCGTCAACTTCCTCGAGTTGCCGCCCAGCCTGACCGGCGTCGAGGCGCGCATCATCCTGTTGTTGGGCAAGTGGTTCCCCACCGGCGCCCACAAGGTTGGCGCCGCCTTCGGCTGCCTGGTGCCGCGCCTGACCACGGGCCAGTTCGACCCCACGACGCAGAAGGCGGTCTGGCCGTCGACGGGCAACTACTGTCGCGGCGGGGCCTACGACTCCAACCTGCTGGGCTGCGAATCGATCGCCATCCTGCCGGAAGGAATGAGCCAGGAACGGTTCGACTGGCTGGCGACGGTCGCCGGCGAGGTGATCAAGACGCCGGGCTCCGAGTCCAACGTGAAGGAGATCTTCGACAAGTGCTGGGAGTTGCGCCGCTCCGGCCAGGACCTGTTCATCTTCAACCAGTTCGACGAGCTGGGCAACTACCTCTGGCACTATGCCGTCACCGGCCCGGCCATGATGGAGGTGTTGGACCAGGTAATGGGCGGCGGCGATCGTTATGCCGGCATGGTGTCGGCCACCGGCAGTGCCGGCACGATCGCTAGCGGCGACTACCTCAAGCAGCAGTACCCCACCAGCAAAATCGGGGCCAGCGAGGCGCTGCAATGCCCCACCCTGTTGCTGAACGGCTTCGGCGAGCACCGTATCGAGGGCATCGGCGACAAGCACGTGCCCTGGATCCACAACGTCAAGAACACGGACATGGTCATCGCCATCGACGACAACGCGCCGGTGGGCATCATGCGCCTGTTCAACGAGCCGGCTGGCCAGGACCACCTGGTCAGTCAGGGCGTACCCGCCGATCTGGTGGCCCAGTTGCCGATTCTGGGCATCTCCTCCATCTCCAACATGCTCTCGGCCATCAAGATGGCCCGTTACTACGAGCTCGGCCCGCGCGACATCGTCATGTCCATCTCCACTGACTCGATGGAGATGTACGCCAGCCGCGTCGTCGAGCAGCAGGCGGCCTGGGGACCGCTGACGGAGGCCGGGGCTGCCGGCATCTTCCAGCGCTACCTTCTCGGCCAGGGACTGGATGGCGTACAGGAGCTGACTTACTACGACCGCAAGCGCATCCACAACCTGAAGTACTTCACCTGGGTCGAGCAGCAGGGCAAGACCTACGACGAGATCCAGGCGCAGTGGTACGACGACGACTACTGGACGAGCGTGCAGCGGCAGCCGGACCAGATCGACGCCCTGATCGCGCAGTTCAATGAGCGGGTCGGGCTGCTCGCGGCGACGGCGGCCGGCTAGCGCTCCAACCCTATCGACCACCAGAATCCGCAGACCCTGCCTGCTCCGACCGGCGGGGTCTGTTTGCTCCTCCGGTCGCTCGCCAACGTCTCATGGCAGTGATCCGGCCCGATCATGACATAGCTCACTTCAGCCCCCGTGGCGGTTCCGGCATAATGGGAACAGGACGGATGTAACCCATGGAAAGGGGCAATGCCGCCCCGTCTCTGTCGCCTGGCGGCGCCATCGGTGGGCGGCATTGCCAGGCTTCAGAAGGCATCTGGCACAATATGGAAAGGAGTGTTAAATGTCCAAGAAAGAGGTCGTTCTGTTCAAAAGCGAGGAGAAGCGGGATCGCGCCAACGTCACGGCCTTCCTGCATCAGCTCGTCGACAAGATCGGCGCCGGCCAGGTCACCCTGCGCCAGGGAGACCAGGACATCACCGTCGACATCCCCAACCAGATCGTTCTGGAGATCAAGGTCGAGGAAGAGTCCCGAAAGGGTGGCGTCAAGATGAGCCTGGAGATCGAGCTGGAGTGGATCCCGGGGCAGGACGACGGGGGCGCGGTCACCCTGGGCTAGCGGCCGCGCGAGGCCCTTTTGCCCCGCCCGTGTTCCGGTTATGATCGATGGGCGCCGCGGCGAGGCGCATACCCCAACGCAGGAGGAATGGCCTGGATGACCAAGAAGAAGACGCTCTACGAGTCGGAGGCACGCCACGATCGCGCGGCCGTCGCCGCCTTTCTGCGCCTGTTAGCCGACCAGATCGATGCCGGCAAGCTGGCGCTCGGCGAAGGGGACGGTCTCCGGCAAGTGGAGCTTCCCTCCAATCTGGCAATGGAAGTCAGCCTCGAGCGTGTGAAGCGGCCAAAGAAGCGGAGCCGCTACGACCTGGAGATCGAGCTTGGCTGGCGGGCGAAGCGGAAGAAGCGCGGGAAGGAGCAAAAGCTAGAGCGAGAGACCGAGAAGGAAGAGGGAGGCGGAGAGGCGGCGGCGTTGCTGGCCCCGGTGAAGGAGTCGCCAAAGCTGGCGAACCCGGAGCGGGTCTTGCTGGAGCCGCCGGACGAAGAGGAGTAGTCAGCGGCAGGGGCGCGACGCCGGTCCGGGACGCGCCCCTGCCGATGAGTCACTAATAGACAGGCAGGCGCGGGTCGATCTCTCGGGCCCAGCGCAAGATACCCCCATCCAGGTTCCACAGCTTTTTGAAGCCGTGCTGCTGCAAGAGGCGCACAACGTCCGCGCTGCGGGCGCCGCTGCGGCAATAGACGACCATCTCGCGCGCCGTGTCCAGCTCGCCCAGGCGGTCGAGCACCTGGCCTTTGGGGATGATGTCCGCGCCGAGGTGGCCCAGGTTGACGATCTCCCACTCGTGCGGTTCGCGCACGTCAAGTAAGACGAGGGGCGTGCCGGCATCCAGGCGCTCGCGCACCTGCCGCGGCGTCAGGGCCGGGACCCCTTCCTCGTGGCCGTTCTCCCGGCTATACAGGCTGCGGTCGTGTGCCGGCATGCCACAGAACTGCTCGTAGTCGATGAGCTCCGTCAGCGTCGGGTTGGCGCTGCACACCGGGCAATCCGGGTTCTTGCGCAGGCGCACCTGGGTGAACTCCATGCTCAGAGCGTCGTAGATGAGCAAGCGCCCGATCAGGGGCTGGCCGATGCCCAGGATCAGCTTGACCGCCTCCGTGGCCTGGATGGCGCCGATGGTGCCTGGCAGAATGCCAAGCACGCCGCCCTCCGCGCAACTGGGCACCAGGCCCGGCGGCGGGGGTTCGGGGAACAGGCAGCGATAGCAAGGGCCCTCCGC
>JBFGLK010000463.1:0-3701 GCA_041576195.1 Promineifilaceae bacterium (SeqCode) | reverse complement strand
TGATCAAGGCGGATACGGCGTATCGTCTCATCGAATCGCCTCCTCCGCGTTCCCTGCCGGCGTGGTCATGGGCCGAGGACACGAGTCCAGCCGAAGCTATAGAGCGCGGCATAGGTGATCGGGTTGCGGGCGGCCACGCGGAGGCCGTATGAGCCCGGCGCCACGAGGCTGCCCGCATCGTCCCGCCCATCCCAGACGGTGGTGATGGGCCCCGTCTGGCGCACGGTCCAGTCCAGCAGGGTACGCACCGGCGGTAGCGTCGGGTCCGTCGCCGATGCCCGAACGACCTCGACGCGCACGAGTGCCTGGCGCACGAGCGTCGCCGTGATCGTCGTCGTGCCGCCAATCGAAGGCTGAAACGCATAGGGCGTCGCCCGTGCCGGCAGTGACACCGGCAGGAAGTCGGGCATGGCGAAAGCCACTGGCGAAAAAGTGTCGCCAACGACGCTGATCTGGCCGGGACCCGTCGGACCGAGCCCGACGGCTGAAGCCAGGCGCAGATGAAGGACCCGGGCCGCCGGGATACTCATGGCGGCGAGGCAGACGTAGTCTACGGCCAGCGCGTTGTGACCGGCGAGTACCAGATCGGTCTGGACCGGGGTGCCGCCGTATGGGCCAATGCCCTCCAGGCCCCAGATCCCGTCCACCAGGGCGAAATCGGCCGGTCGAGCCAGGTTGATGTCAATCGCGGCCTGATTGACGCTGCGGTCATGCATGGCAAAGCGCCCGATGCGCGGCGGGGAAGTGTAGGCGTCCGCCGGCGGCAGCCCGAAGAGGTTCTTTACGGCCAGCGTCGCCTGCGTGTGATTGTGGACTTTGAGCTTGCCGGCGCTGATCAGGAAGGTGTCAGGCGCCAGCAGCAGGGACGGCATGAAGATGGCGCCATAGGCGGTGCCCCCCGCGAAGGGGACCAACGTCGTCTCCTCGGCCGCCAGGTCGAGCAGGCTGACACGCGGATCATAGGTGTTGAAGTCATCGTAGCCGCAGGCGCTGAAGTTGGCGCCGTCTGGTCCCGTCTCGACGATGACCACGGAGGTGGCGCCATCGGCCAGCGCCCTGTCCACCACAGCGCGGACGACTTCGGGATCGGTCGTGACGCCGGTTTCCGGTAGTTCGGGTTGGACGAGATTGGGCTTGATGACGACGCGCTTGCCGGCGACCTGGGCCGGGTTCCAGGCTGCACCCGGGGCGGCGAGCGCCTGTTGGGTGGCGGCGTAGGGGTCTGAGTCGTGGCCTACGCCGACGATGTACGGTGGCGTTGAGGCCGGCTGCGGGGAGCCTGGCCCGGGCAGCCGGGCCGTGCCGGCTCCGACCAGGGCCCCGCCCGCCAGTCGGAGGAACTGCCGCCGATCCAGGTGAATGACGTCCTTTTCGGTCAACGCACGTTCCTTTGCTGTCGTCGCCTCTACATGGCGTAATGCATCGCTCCAGCCGGCTTGCGGCTGAGCGCGGCGGACAGGTTGTCGCCGTTGCGCACGATGTAGGTAGTCAGGCCATTGGCTTCGAGAAAGCTGGCCAGGGGCTCGGCGGACTTCCGCCCGCCAAAGGAAGCCGGCTCGACCAGCACAGTTACCAGACGCAACCCCCGCCGCTTCAGCTGCCGGGCCACGGTAGCCCAGGCGTCGTCGGCCGTGGCTGTCACCACGATGAGGGTCGTGCCACGCGGAAAGGAGTGGAGCTCCGCCTGCATCGCCTGCTCGATGGGCATCTCCCCGTCCGCGCGCAAGACGGCGAGCGTCTCCAGGATCTTGTTGCGCTGCCGTTCGCCACGATCGGGCTGGATAACCTCGCGGGACTGCGCGTAAGCCATCAGGCCCACGTTGCGGTCGTAGCGCAAGAAATACTCCGCCAGAGACGCCGCGACCGTGATCGTATACTCTTCCGTCGACTCGGGGAGTTCGTACTCGTGCTCCCGCATCCAGAGCGGGATGCTTGGATCCAGGGTCTGAGATGGGGCGATGGCTTCGGCGGCGACGTGCGCAAAGATCGATGTGTCAGGGATGATCCAGATGTCCGCTAGCGGATCGAGTTCAAACTCCTTGACGATGAGCCGGTCGCGCCGGGCCGTGCTGCGCCAGTGGATCCGGCTGAAACTATCGCCGGGGGCGTAGTCGCGCACGCCGGCGGCGTTCGTGGTGACATAATGTGTGCGCCGCCGCAGCGCGTCGCCGCCGGGTAGCACGCCAATGGGCAACGCGAAGTAGTCGATTTCGACCGTCTTCGGGTAGACGACGAGCATGCCTTTTTGCGGCAGGTCCTTCTCAAGGGGAAAGAGGCCGAACGGGTCGCTGGTGGCCAGGCGCATCGGCCCCAACTGGTATTGCCCGCGCTGCATACACAGGGTGTTGACCCGCCAGTAAAACTGCCCGCGGCCGCGCATGTTGGCGATAACACGGCTGGCATGGTGCATAGGCAGCTCGGAGAAGTCGCGCACCTCCAGCCAGAGCTTGGGCAGGGCGCTCGTGTTGCGCACGGTAAAACGCTCTTCGAAGGTGCCGCCTGCCTGCGCATAGCGACTGCGGGTCACCCGTGATAGATAGACCCAGCGCAGGCTGCTCCAGGCCCAGCCGAAGGAGACGATGAGCAGCAGGCCCAGCAGATAGGCGATGTTGAACAGGAGGTCGCGTCCGGTGGAGAGGCCCCCGATCAGGGCGATGATCGCCAGGAGGAGGACGACGTTGCGTCGTTTGAACATGATGCCGGCATCCGTCGGGCGAAACCGCCTATCGTGCCACCTGGGCCCCTGGGACCGGCAGCTTGTCGAGAATCTCGGCGATGAGCGTCGACGGCTCGATGTCCTTGATACGGGCTGCCGGGCCGAGGATCACACGGTGGGCGAGCGCTGGCTCGGCCAGGATCTTGACGTCATCCGGCAGGGCGTAGTCGCGACTGAGCATGGCCGCCCTGGCCTGGGCCAGGCGGTAGATGGCCAGCGCCCCGCGCGAGCTGGCTCCAAGGTAGACATCGGGATGTACCCGAGTCTGGCGCACGATCTCGACGATGTAATCCTTCACCAACTCGTCCAGGTAGATCGAGCGTATCGCCTTTTGCGCAGCGAGCAGCTCCTCGACGGAGACGACCTGCTCCAGCTGGCTCACCGGATGGACGTGTTGTTGCCGGTCCAGGATCTCGATCTCCTCACGTTTGCCCGGGTAGCCGAGACGAATGCGCAGCAGGAAGCGATCTAGCTGCGCCTCTGGCAAGGGAAATGTGCCTTCGTACTCGATTGGGTTCTGCGTCGCCAGCACCATGAACGGCTCGGCAAGCGTGTAGGTGAACCCGTCGACCGTGACCTGGCTCTCCTCCATTGCTTCCAGCAGGGCGGACTGGGTCTTAGGTGTGGCGCGGTTTATCTCGTCGGCGAGCACGATCTGGGCAAAGATGGGGCCCTGGCGAAACTCGAACTCGCGGCTCTTCTGGTTGAACACGGATACACCGGTCACGTCGGTAGGCAGCATGTCGGGCGTGAACTGGATACGCTTGAATGAACAGCCCACCGACCGGGCGATCGACTTCGCCAGCACCGTCTTGCCAACGCCGGGCACGTCCTCGATCAGCATATGACCCTGGCACAACAGCCCGAGCACCGTCAGCTGCACGGCGGACCGCTTGCCGATGATCACCTTTTCCACGTTCTCGACGATGCGATCGACGATGGCCCGAACCTCTGTCATGATGCTCTGCTCCTTGATGCCTTTCCC
>JBFGLK010000462.1:0-3708 GCA_041576195.1 Promineifilaceae bacterium (SeqCode) | reverse complement strand
CACGGCCATGATCGAGGACGGCGCGCTGGAAGGGGTGGACGCCGTCATCGCCCTGCACGTCTGGTCCAACCACCCGGCCGGCCACGTCGTCCTGAACGACGGGCCGAGCCTGGCCGCGGTCGACTCGTTCGAGGCGCGCCTGCGCGGCGACGGCGCCCACGGCGCCTACCCGCACCAGGGCTCCGATCCGATCTTCATGCTCGGCACCGTATTGCCCGCCATCTACGGCATACCCTCCCGCCGGATCAACCCGCTCGATCCCTGCGTCGTCAGCGTGGGCCAGGTGAGCGGGGGCGCGGCGCACAACGTCATCCCGAACGTGGTCGTGCTGAAAGGGACCATCCGCTCCGATCGCGAGGCCGTGCGGCGCAAGCTGTGGGACGAGCTCGATCAGGCGTTGCGGCACAGCCGCCTCATGGGCGGTGACTACACGCTGGAGATCACGCCCGGCTACCCGGCGCTCGTCAACGACCCGGCGGTCAACAGCCGGCTGCGGGAGGTCGCCCGCGACCTGCTTGGCCCCGACCGCGTCGCCGAGGCGCGCTTTGGCATGGGCGCCGAGGATTTCGCCTACATGGCCCAGAAGGCGCCGGGCGCCATGCTCATGCTCGGCGCCGCCCTGGACGACGGCGTCGCCCGCCACCACCACACCGACATCTTCGCCATCGACGAGAGCGTCCTCCCCCTCGGCGCCGCCGTGCTCGCCGAGACGGCAAGGCGCTATGTGGTGGGTGAGTTGGATGGTTAGTTGGTTCGTTGGTTGGCTGGTTGATTCGTTGGTTGGCTAGTGGGTCAGTTGGTCGGTGGCCGACAGCCCCACCAACAAGCAATCCAACAAACTAACAAACCAAAAAACCAACAAACCAAGACCCCTTCCCCATGAACCTCATCACCCTCTCTAGCGTCACCCACCAGTACAGCGAGCGCGTCTTGCTGGATGAGGTGGATCTGTTGGTGAACGCGGGGGAGCGGATCGGCCTGATCGGGCGCAATGGCAGCGGCAAGACGACGCTGTTGCGCCTGATCGCCGGGTTGGAGCGGCCGAATGCCGGCACCGTCACCATCTGGGGCGGCGTGCGGGTGCGCTACCTGCCGCAGGATCCGCCGCTGGACGAGGAGCGCACCGTCCTCGAGACCCTGTTCGACAGCGACATCCCCCACCTGGCGCTGCTGCGCCGCTACGAGACGACCAGCCGGCGCCTGGCGCACGCTCCGGAAGACGAGGCCTTGCAGGCCGAGCTAGTCCGCTTGAGCGATGAAATGACCCGGACCGGCGGCTGGGCGGCCGAGGCGGCGGCGCGGGCGATTCTGACCCGCCTGGGCGTGACCCAGTTCGACGACTTGGTTGACAGCCTCAGCGGCGGCCAGCGCAAGCGCGTTGCCCTGGGGCGGGCGCTTCTGGACACGGGTGACCTGTTGCTACTCGACGAGCCGACGAATCATATCGACGCCGAGACGATCGACTGGCTCGAGGCGTTCCTGCGGGAGATGCCGGCAGCCCTGATGATGGTCACCCATGACCGCTACTTCCTGGAGCGCGTGGCCACGCGCATCGTCGAGCTGGACCGGCGCGAGCTGGTCAGCTACCCGGGCAACTACAGCCGCTACCTGGAGCTGCGCCAGCTGCGCCATGATAGCCTGCGGGCCCGAGAGGAAAAGCGCCAGGCGCTCCTGCGCCGCGAGCTCGAGTGGTTGCGGCGCGGGGCGATGGCCCGGACCACCAAGCAGAAGGCGCGCAAACAGCGGATCGAGGAGCTGGGCCGGCTGGCCTACGACGCGGGCGAGCAGCGGGTGGCCATGGCCCTGGCCGGGCGCCGCCTGGGCAAGAAGGTGCTGACCGCCACCGGTTTGCGCCAGGCCTTCGACGACCAGGAGGTCTTCACGGGCGTTGACCTGCAGCTCAACCCGGGCGATCGCATCGGCCTGATCGGGCCCAACGGCGTCGGCAAGAGCAGCCTGCTGGACATCCTGGCGGGCGAGGCGGCGCCGGCCGCCGGGGCGCTGGACTGGGGCCCCACGGTGGCCATCGGCTACTACGATCAGGCGATGCGCCATCTGCCGCGCGAGCAGCGGGCGATCGACTTCCTGAACGACGTGGCCCCGCTCATCCGCACCGAGGACGGTCACCGCGTCGAGGCGGCCCAGATGCTCGAGTGGTTTCTCTTTCCCCGGCCCCAGCAGCAGGCCCAGATCGGCTCGTTGAGTGGCGGCGAACAGCGCCGTCTTTATCTGCTCAGCGTCCTGGCCCGGCGCCCCAACGTGCTCCTTCTCGACGAGCCCACCAACGACCTGGACATCCCCACCCTCCAGGTGCTGGAGGCGTTCCTCGACGCCTTCGCCGGCTGCCTGATCGTCGTCAGCCACGATCGCTACTTCCTGGACCGTAACGTCGACTTCCTGGCCGCCTTCGAGGACGGCCCCGACGGCCGCGGCCTGAGCGCACGCCACCCGGCGCCGTTCGCCAGCTTTGTGCGGGAGCGGCAGGCAAACGACATGCGGAACGCGGAGCGCGCAGCGCGGAGCGGTTCTCCACCGATCCGCACTTCGCACTCCGCACTCCGGACTCGCCCATCGCGGGCCGTCGCCGCCCTGGAAGCCGAGATCGCGGCGCTGGAAGAGGAAAAGGCGGCGCTGGCCGCGACGATCAACGCCAGCGGCGACGACTACCAGCGGCTGGCGGCCCTGGCCGCCGACCTGGCGGCGTTGAACGAGCGCCTGGACGCGGCGCTGGCGCGCTGGATCGAGCTGGCAGAGTAGGAAGGGCGGATTGAGGAGTGCGGAGCCGTTCCCTCCGCATTCTGCGCTTCTCACCCCGCCCTCCTATGACGTTTGTTCTCCCTGAATGTGGCATTCCTCGTTGCTCCCGGCCGGACCAGGCCAGTACAATGGCGCTGGATTGGCCCGGGCGGCGCGCAGCCGGCACAGGGCCTGTGGATAATTTGTGGATAAGCCTCGGTTTTCTGTGGAAAAGCCGGCGGCAGGCGGGGACAGAGGTGGGAAAACACGTGCATAAACCGGTCGAGGCGGAAGCCAAACCAGCCGGGGATGGGCGCCTGGATCTGCCTGAGGAACGAAAGCGCTGGGAGCGGGAGACGTTAGGTCCGGCGCTCAGGCGGCGGCCCGAGCGCCGGGAGGCGTTCGAGACGACAGCTGGCATCCCCGTAGACCGCGTCTATCTGCCGCCGGGATCGGACGACTATCTCGAGCGACTCGGCTTTCCCGGCGAGTACCCGTACACGCGCGGCGTGCAGCCGACCATGTATCGTGGCCGCTTCTGGACGATGCGCCAGTATGCCGGCTTCGCCACGGCCCGCGAGTCCAACGAGCGCTATCGCTACCTGCTGCAGCGCGGGCAGACCGGCATCTCGGTCGCCTTCGACCTGCCGACCCAGATCGGCTACGATGCCGACCATCCGATGGCGCTGGGGGAAGTGGGCAAGGTGGGCGTGAGCATCTCCAGCCTGCGGGACATGGGCGTGCTGCTCGACCAGCTCCCGCTGGACCAGGTGAGCATCAGCATGACCATCAACGCCCCGGCCGGCGTGCTCCTGGCGATGGTGCTGGCCGTGGCCCGGCGGCAGGGCGTGCCCCTTGAGCGGCTGCGCGGCACGGTGCAGAACGACATCCTGAAGGAGTACCTGGCCCGCGGCACCTACATCTTCCCGCCGCGCCCCTCCATGCGCCTGATCACAGACGTCTTCGGCTATT
>JBFGLK010000461.1:0-3716 GCA_041576195.1 Promineifilaceae bacterium (SeqCode) | reverse complement strand
TCCTGGGATCGGGGGCCGGGGATCGGGGATTGGGGGCCGGTCCCTGATCCCTGATCCCGGATCCCTATTCCCTGCTAGCCTGTGGCCTCGCGGGTCTTCTGGCTGATGCGGATGATCACGAACTCGGCGGGCTTGACGGGGGCGATGCCGACCAGGACGATCAGGCGCCCATTGTCGATGTCCGCCTGGGTCATCGTGCTGCGATCGACCTTGACGAAGAACGCCTCTTCCGGCTTGGTACCTTCCAGGGCGCCGCTGCGCCAGACCGTGTCCAGGAAGTTGCTGATGCTGCGATTGACTGTGGCCCAGAGCGGCTCGGCGTTGGGCTCGAAGACGGCGAATTGCAGGCCGCGCTCGATGGACTTCTCAACGAAGAGGAAGAGCCGGCGCACGTTGATGTACTTCCATTCGGGATCACTGGAGAGGGTGCGGGCGCCCCAGACGCGCAGGCCGCGGTTCATGTCGCGGAAGTCGCGCAGGACGTTGATGTGGCGGGGGTTGAGGATGTCGTGCTCGCCCTTGGTCAGCCGGGCCTGGAGGTCGCGGATGCCGAGGAGCACCTCGTTGGCCGGAGCCTTGTGGACGCCGCGGGTGGTGTCGCTGCGGGCGTAGATACCGACGACGTGGCCGGAGGGCGGGATGTGGCGCACCTCGCCGTTGCGGCCGAAGGGATCGCCGATGGTCATCCACGGGTAGTAGAGGGCGGCGCGGGTGGTGTCGTAGAGCGAGCGCTGGGTCTGCACGTCGCGCAGGCGGGCGTTGTTGGCGGCGTCGAGGACGGCGAAGCGGTAGCGCATGAGCTCGCAGTGGTTGACGAGGGCGTTTAGCACGTCCTGGGCGGTGCGTCCGGGGGCGGCGACGATGCTGATGTCGTCGATGTTGGCCAGGGTGAAGATGCCGGTGCGGGCGTCGGGATCGTCCGCGTCGGCGCCGATGTAGACGTTGTCGTCCAGGTTGCCGAGGTCGTCGCCCCCGCCGACCAGGCGGCGAGTGACGCTGCTGTCAGGCAGGCTGAGGCGCAGGTCGGCGGCGTCGGCCACGTCGGCGCCGGCATCGTCCATGGTGAGGTCGGAGAGGCGGATGAGGTTCGACTCGCCGACCGCCTCCGGCTCGCCCGCGGCACGGTCGAAGGCGCCGACGATGCGCGGGGCGTAGCGATTGTGGCCTGGGTCGACGCCCAGGTTAAGGAAGGCCTCGCTTTCCACGACCTTGCCGTCGGCGTCGAGACGATCGACGATGATGTCGAACTCGAGCGAGGTGGCCGTGTCGGGTGGGTCGACGGCGCTGAGGGGGGCATTGATGCCGCCGGCGAAGTCGACCTCGTTGGTGGCCACGTCGACGCCGGCGACGCGCTGGCGGGTGATGAAGGTGCCGTCGTCTTCGGCGAACTCGAGGACGCTGCCGGCAGACAGGCCGAAGACGGCGCTGAGCTCGACCGGTGAGGTGCCGGCGGCGGCATCGGTGGCCACGGTGGCCTCCAGGATGGCCGACTGGCGCACGCTGATGCGCAGGGCGTTGCCCCACTGGCCCTCGTGGCGGCCGTGGACGCGCAGCAGGGGCACCTGGCGCACGACAGCGATGCCGGCATTGTGCAGGTTGAGCGTGCCGGCGGTCAGGGTGACCGTGGTGGCGTCGTCCACCGTGGCGATGGTGACCACCTCGGAGCGGGTGCCGTCGCGCAGGAGCAGGACGTCGTCGTTGGCCAGGCCGGCGGTGGCCGCCAGGGTCAACGTCGTGGCGCCGGCGGCGGCCACGGCGTCGAGCGTCGTGCTGACCGGGTTGGTGTTCGGCACGCCAAACAGGTCCACCTCGGCAAAGGTGGCGTTCGGCCCGACCACGCGGGTGACATAGAGGCGCTGGCCGCCGTTCGTGAAGAAGCCCTCCACGGCGTAGGGCAACAGGTCGCGATCGTTGGTGAAGACGCGATGGTCCAGGTAGGAGCCGAACTGGCGGGTAAAGGCGGCGTAGCTGGTGACCAGGGTCGGCTCGTTGACGGGACCGCGCTGGGTCACGCCCACCATGCCGGCCGTGCTGGTGCTGACGCCTTCGATGGGCTTGTTCCCCGAAGGCACCTCTTCCACGTAGACTGCGGGGGCTAGATACTCAGGCATAAGAACACTCCTTCATCGTCCGATAAGGTGGGCGCAGCAGGCTGCGCCCCTACATGGCCGGCGCGGTGGGCGAGGGCCGCGCCCCTACGGGGTCGGCGCCAGGGCGAATTGGCGCTCGTTGAGCGGGCGGTCATAGTCGAGCCTGACGACCTGGTCCAGGGTCTGGAAGCCGGCGCGTTGCGCGCGGACCGTGATCTCCGGAGCCAGGGGCATGTCCTCCAGGGTGAAATAGCCATTGGCGTCCGTGACGACCGGGCCGCGGGCCTCCGGCGCGATCACAGACACCGAGGCCCCGTCGAGCGGGGTGGCGCCGTCGTCGGCGTCGACGACCCGGCCGGCCAGGATGAGCGGCTCGGGGTCGAGGGCCACCGCCTGGTCGAGCAGGGGCGCGTTCAGGAGCCGCACGGTGACGGTGTGGCCGCTGTAGTCGCGCGTCTCCTCGACGAGGGCCAGGTCGGCCGGCGTCAGGGAGAAGTCGACGCTGGCCGGCTGGTAGCGGGCGGCGGTGACGGTGAGGCGCAGGTCGAGCGTGCCGGCAGTCAGCCGGGGCAGCGCGGTCAGCGGATCCCCGGCGAAGGCGAAGCGCCCCCCGGGCTCGATGCGGGCGGCCAGCGGGTACGGCCGGTCGGGCGGCGTCTGGTAGGTCAGGGCCACGGCCGGCGTAGCCCGCGGGGCACCGCCGGTCACCGCGTCGGTGATCTGGCCGACGAAGAGGGCCTGCTGGCTGAGGACGGCGCTGACGCGGCGCAGGGCCATGAGTGGGGCCTACTCCTTGAGACCGACGGCGGCCTGGGCCGTCTGCACCCGGCGGGCCTCGGTCTCGCCCAGGCCGGAATCGACGGCGGCCAGGCGCACGGTGTAGCAAAGGGAGAGGCGGAAACCGGTCTCCAGCGCCTGCCAGACCTGGGCCAGCTCTTCCATCGTCTTGGCGTCCAGCGTGACGCGCAGGGCCGGACTGCTGCCGCCGAAACTGTCGTCCAGCAGCGCCCCGTTAAGGCTGACGATGGCCGGCTCGTCGTGGAAGTGCTGGATGATGCGCCCGAGCATGAGCTGGTTCTGGTCTTCCTCGTCGTCGAGGGGGGTGATGAGATAGTGCAGCTCCAGTGGCAGGTGCGGGTGGCGCAGGCCGTCGGGCCCGACGGCCAACGGACGCTGGTTGCGCAGGTGGGCGCTGGGCTGGAGGTGGTAGAGGAAGAGGGACAGGCGCGGGGTGCCGGTGAGATCGTCGCCCGGCGGGGAGAGGGTGATGTCCGCCTCGGGCGTGGTCAGGCCGAAGTCGGCGTCCGGGGCCGAGGCCAGGCTGGCGTGGATGCGCCGGCGCAGCTCGAGGGTCGTGTCCTGGATGATGGCGTAGCTACTCATGCCCGGTCGGATTATGGTTCAGGGCCGGCCGCGCGGCCTGGGCTGCCCGGCGCTGGTGGCGCCATTGCCGCAGCCGCCACCGGAGGCTGAAGCGTATGCCCATGGCTTGCAGGAACGGCAGAATGAAGAGGAAGATGTCATCGGGCTGCTCGACATAGCGGCGCTCGCGTGTCAGCACGTGGGTGATATGACCCCGCCAGTTGGCCCGTTCTCCCTCCAGCGCCGTCTCTTCCAGCCAGATAC
>JBFGLK010000460.1:0-3718 GCA_041576195.1 Promineifilaceae bacterium (SeqCode) | reverse complement strand
GCAGATTGACATGGGGGTATAGCAGATTGACATGGGGGGACGTCTGGTTGCGGTTCCGGCAAGGTGATCAGGTACAGGTTGGCCAACCGCCGGCCGTCCGCGCCCGTTCGCTCTTCGGTGCGCACCTCGCCCAGCTCTTCCAGCTTGCGCAGCATACGGGAGACGGTGGCCCGGCTAAGCTTCGTCTTGTCGGCCAGCGTCTGGATGCGCGGCCAGCACTCGCCGGCGTCGTCGGCGTTGTCCGCCAGCGCCAAAAGCACCAGCCGGGCGCTGCCGGCCGCGTTGCTGCGCTCGAAGACCTGGGACATGATGCGGATACTCACGTGGCCATTCCTTCCGACCGCCGCGCCCGCGTCTCAAAAAAGCCGTCCAGTGCCGGCACCTCGCGCATGAGGAGACGCGCGTAGAGCGCGCGGTAGTTGTTGTTTAGTCTGTAAGGCTCGCCCCGCGTCTGCAGGGCGTACTGCCAGCGCAGGATCTCGAACAGACCGTTGATGCTGTACTGGCGCACGCCGCGGCGCACCAGGTCCATGGCCAGGCGCACCAGCGCCAGGTAAACGTGCGGATTGTCCTGGTGGAACGCCTCGAACTGCTCGGCGATCGTGCGCGGCCGCTCGTCGTCCCACTGGCGCGCCGTCAGCGGCAGCAGCTGCAGCTGGATGTGCCTGTCGTCGACCTGAACCATGCGTCCCTCCATGGTGGCCCGCCGATGCCGGCACAGGGGGGGTGTGCCGGCATCGGCCTGGGCCATGTGTGTCGGCGTCGCCGGGTCAGCCGGACCAGGCGAAGCCGAGCAGGAACCAGAACCAGTACATGGCGTTCTCCTTAACCCGTCCAGCCCGACCACGAGCCCAGGCACGATCCAATCGGGTCATTCCACAGGTCGCAGCCGTTGATGACCGGGTTTTGTGCCGCGCCTGTAATCTGGCGCAGGCTGGTCATAATCTCGTGGAAGTGCCGGCCGGCCGCGTCCTGCGGGACCGGTCCATCGAGATAGGCGTAGAAGTCGGTGATGTTCATCGCCGTGCCTTTGCTATATGGGTGGGCCGCCGGCCTCGCGCATCAAACGCCGCTCACCCGTTGCTGTTGTCAAACGCAGCAGAAGCCCTTGTCACCGTCATCAGTGCGAGGCCGGCGACCATCGCGGCGCCGCGGTGAGCACGATGCCCGTACAGTGTGCCTGTTGACTGGAGCCGGACTGGAATCGAGCAATTCCAGAGGGAGGGACAGAACCGGCTTTGAAGGAGGAATGGCATCATGCTCACCGCGCCGACGCAATGGCCTACGTAGGCCGCGTCTGGGCGCCAAACTGCTCCAAATAGCGCAGGGCCGTCTGCGAAGCGTCGATCTGCCGGGAGGCGATGTACAGCAGTTCCGCCCGCGTCATGGTGCCCTCGGACACGATGCGGCTCAGGCGCCGCGCCTCGGCCAGAATCAGTTGCAGCTCCTCGGCCGTCCGGTCCCGCGCCTCCGCGGCGGCCGTTGGCCATGGTCTACGCCGCGTCGCCACGGCTTTCCTCCCTGATCCGGTCCAGAAACGCCTGCCGCGCCTGCCAGGCCCGGACGATGTTGCCGGCCGCCATGGGCGCGCCGGTGGCCGCAAATAGCGCCAGCAAAACCAGCACCGCCTCCAGACCGACCAATGGCCAGGCCAGAAGCAAAGTCACCAGCACCCCGATTACCACCTGCAGCCAGGCCAAGCCCTCGTCGAGCCCGGTACGCCGCATGTAGCCGATCAGGACGTTATACGCCAGGCCGAACAACAGCCCGGCGCCCAGGATGGCCCCGAATAGAGCCCCAAATGCACCCGAATCATTCATACTTCCCTCGCCGTGCTACAATGAGCCTGTCCGCGCCCACGACGGTGCCCAGCCAAGGGAGGCGGCCTGAGGGCCGTCTCCCCCTCCTTGCCAGAACTTTTTAAACGTGCTAGAACATGCGTTCCACATTCCGCAGCCGCCAGCAAGAGGAGCAACGCCATGAGCCTGAGCGCCTTTACGGAGGCCCTCGATGCCTACCTGGTGAGTCTGCAAGAGCGACAGTGCAGCCCATCGCACGTCCGCACGGTCGCCTGGCGCCTGGGCCTGTTCGCCCGGGCGGTAGGGGAGACCGACCTCAGCCGCATCTCCCGCCTCGACATCGCCGAACATCTGCAACAGCTTGCCTCCACCCGTGCCGATGGCACCATGGCCGGTCTTGCCGCGACCCACCGCGCCTTCTGGCGCTGGTGCCACGATGCCGGCCACCTCGACCAGAACCTCGGCGACCGGATCAAGCGGTACTCGTACCAGCCGATGGTGCGCCGGGCCGCCCCGGTCGCCGACATCGCCACGGTGGCGGCCGCGCTACCGGCCTTTGTGGCCCACCGAGAGCGGCACCCCCGTGATGTCCGCGATGCCCTGCTGGTCAGCCTGAGCCTCGACAGCGGCGCCCGCCTGGGCGCCATGGGTAACTTGCGTCGACGGGATGTGCTGCGCGCCCTGGAGGCCCCCGTGGCCGCCGCTGACGGCCGCCTCGTCTACTCCGTGCCCTCAAAGGGCAAGACCGGCATGGCCGTGCTGGAGTTCTGCGAGGAGACCGCCCACCTGTTCCGCCTTTGGCTGGCGCTGACGCCTTCGTCCGCTGATCGGGTGTTCGTCAGCCTGAAAACAGGCCGACCGTTGCGCCGCGACTCTTTAAGCCGGGCATTCGAGCAGGTGTGCCGCTTCGCCGAAGTGCCCGTGTTCCGCGCTCACGCGGTGCGGAAGCGCAACATCACCGAGATCATCCAGACCACCGACCCCGAGACCGCGCAGCGTTACGCGGGTCACAAGGATCTGCAGACGACGCTGCGTCACTACAAGGCCGGCTCGGCCGAGCAGGTGCGAGACGCCACGGCCGGCCTGGCCAGCCGCCGACGCGGTGGTCATCAGTTCGAGCAGGAGATGGCCCAGTTATTCGGCCTGGAAGGGGATGCCAGGCCATAGGCTGTCCCAGCCTACGCCCTCCATCGCAGCCTACGCTCTATCGTGAGCGTAGGCTGCTCTTCTACGCCCTAACCCCACACGCTAATCCGCTTAGCCTCCGGAGCCAAAGGCCCAGGTTCGAGTCCTGGCGGGGGTACTGGGCACCATCGTCCTGCGCTCGGAGCAGTATTTGGCTGTTAAAGTGCAGGGCGCCGCGCAGCGTTTCCGCCACCCGGCGCCCTCTCCGTTATCGGCCAGACGTCCGCAGCCAACGTTGTGCCCAGCCGACCGACGGATGGAACCTCACGCCCGAGGGCGTGCTGTTCGTTTTGTTGGTTGTCATGCCAGAAAGCTGCTGGGACATGATCTCAGTTGCTCAGGCCGGCGCCTGCTGGGTCTCGCAAACTTCACAGGCGACGGCCGCCGGGGACCGCTCGATAAAATCGGGCGGTTCCTTTTGTTAGGAACCACCCTTGTCAGAAAGCCGCAGCTCTTCCAACACCCGTTCTACCTCTTCCCGAGGAACAAGGTATGGGCTCTTCGGCCGGAGTCCCGCGCGTACAGCGTCCAGCTCACCGGCGGCGATCCAGTTAAGAATCGTTGCCCGGTGGACGTTGAGCATCTGCGCCAGCTCAGTGACCGAGTAGTAGGTGGCCCCGTTGCGCTTGACGCTCACGGAGACCTCCTTCGGGGATTTACCTACCTGTTCCATATCAAGAGTATAGAGCGAAGCGCAACGCCCGTCAATAGCGAATGTAACGACTTAGCGTTTC
>JBFGLK010000459.1:0-3753 GCA_041576195.1 Promineifilaceae bacterium (SeqCode) | reverse complement strand
GCGTGCTCATGCGCTTGCGTCCTCCTGGGTGCTGATCATGCGCAGGTAGACAACCGCACTGAACATCGACAGCACCAAGATCAGGCCCGCGTAAGCCGCGGCCACATTCGGGTTGCGGAAGTCGCTATACTGGCGAAAGGTCTCATTGGCCAGAACCGTGACGATGTCACCACCGCCAAGGGCGATGACGACGGCGAACACCTGGAGGGCCAGGATCGTCCGTAGAATCAAAGCCACCTGCAGGCTGGGCCGAAGCAGGGGGAGTATGACGTGTCGTACCCGTTGCCACAGCGTGGCGCCGAAGATCTCCGCCGCCTCGAGGACCTCGTCCGAAATCGCTTGCAACCCGGACACGACAATGATCATGACGATTGACGTGGCCCGCCACACTTCAGCCAGGAAGATGGCCACGATGATCCACTGACGCGTGTTGGCGGTCAGGTAAGCCCCTGGCGCATTGATGAGTCCCAGCCCCTGCAATATCGAATTGAGGAAGCCGTTTTGCGTGAAGATGGAGAACCAGATGATGCCGACGGCCAGATCGGAAACACCCAGTGGGATGGCAAAGATGTAGAGAAAGAGCGAGCTGGCCTTGAGGCGGGCCTGTATCACCAGGGCCATGATGATGGCCAGCACGAACTGCACCGGAATGATCAGGACCATCAACAGAAGCGTCGTGCCCAGCGCGGGACCGAAGAAACGGTCGTTGACCATCTTCGTGATGAACTCCCACGTCCACTCGCCGACATTCCCTCTGTCAATGCGGCCTGTCTCTCCGTCGCCAAAGACCTGTACGAAGCGGGAAGGCACCCAGCCCGACAGTGACTCCCCTTCGATCGGCTGGACAAGGTACCATACCTCCAGTACGGCCTGCTCGACGATGCTCACCTCGACCCGTTCAGGCAACCTGCCCACCACCGCGCTGGATTCGTTTGGCTCTGCGTAGAGGCTGGTGAGCGGGTCGGCCTCGGCGCCGATCCGGCTGCGAACGGTGCCGGCAAGCGGTGTGCCGTCCTCCGCCGATTCTCTCACTCGTATGCGCGCTTCAGGAGCCCACCCTTCCACAGCGGCGCCTGATTCGTCCGTGCCGCTCAGTCGAAACCATAACTCCGTTAGCAGGCTGCCACCGGCTTCGTCCCCAGCAGGGATCAGGTTTCCCTGGCGATCCAGGATTCGCACCGAGGTCCCCTGGTCGAGCGTCCCGCTGACCTCGCTGTCACGGTTCGCCTGTGCCCGGATCGTCAACAGGCCATCGTCATCCCAAACCGCCAAACGCAGCGCCTGTACCATCGGCCAGGCGAAGAAGACGGCCAGGTAGACGAGGGTCGGCAAGATCAGAAGGTAGGGCACCCAACGGCGTCGATTGCTCATCAAACCCTCCTCTGTTCATGAGTGGGCGGCAGGCACGGCGCGCGGGCCTGCCGCCCCGGTCAACTGGTCTTACTTGACCTGGCAAGGCCCATCGCTGGGCGGGTCCGGGGCCCAGCAGGGCGCGCCGGTTTCATTCATCAGTCTTTGCAGGTTGTCGCCTTCGCTGGCCAGGACTGTGTCAATGTCCTCACCGTCGAATACGATGCGATCGAACGCGTTCTTGAAGATCTGGTTGATCTCGTTGCCCCGCTCACCGAGGCCGACCGGGAGCAACGCAGGAAGCGCGTCGCTGGAGTTGGCCTGAGCGGTCACGGCGCCAAGCTCGATGGCGATGCCCGGCGGCAGATCGCTTGTGTCCACGCCCGTCACGACGGGGAAGAAACCCAGGTCGCGCAAGACGGCGGCTTGCGTGTCAGCCTGAGTCAGGTAGTCGATCAAGGCCACGGCGCCCTCGGGGTTGGCGGCATTGGCCGGCATGCCCAGGCCGACGATGACGGGCATAAAGCCGCGTCCGGCGTCGCCGGCGGGCGCCGGGAAGGCCACGAAGTTGTCGGGCTGCGTGTTGAATGCCTCTAACAGGCGGGCCGTGTGGTCAAATGCCACAAGCACTTCGCCGGAGAGGAGAGGCTCTTGCATGAACTCGTAGTTGATGGACTCCGGATGGATAGTGGGCCACAGAACGTCGCGAGCCCAGGCCATCATGCCGGCGGCTTCCGCGCTCCGGAAGTTGGACACCATTCCGCCGGTAAACGACGGGAAGAGGTAGCCTTCGAGGAAGCGGTGGAACAGGCCCGCATGGGGCAGACCGCACTTCGGTGAGCCTGTCTCATCAAGGATGTTCTGGCACCAGTCCGCCAGCTGTTCCCACGTGATTGCATTCACGTCGGCACCGTCAGGCAGGTATTGCAGGGCGTCCACGTGCGCCGCCATGATGTAGGTCGCCTGCATCCAGGGTACGTAGTAAAGAAAGTCGCCGCTGCCAAGCAGACCCGTCTCCAGGTAAGCGACTACCAGCTGACGATCGCCGGAGAGATCATCGGCGATGTCGATCATGTTGCCCAGGGCGTCCTGTCTCGCAAGGGGCGGGAAAGTGCCATGTAGAGCTCCAATCACGTCGATTTCACTCTGGGCCGAGCGAGAGCCGGCCAGCACCAGGTCGATCAGGGGGCCTTCGTCCGAGGCGGTGAAGTCGAAACCACTTTCCTGAAGGATCGCCCGGAACTTCTCCTGCTCTTCGATCGGGCTGAACTGGGTCGAAAAGAAGACGGGCGCCTCATCCATCTCCTCCATCGCTTCAGTCGGCTCGGGGGCCACGGCCGGGGCCTCGGTGGGGGCCGGGGCGCTCGTCGGCTGGGCGCTCGTGCCCGGCGTTTCGGTCGTGCCGCCGCAGGCCGCCAGGACCAGCGCCGCCAGCTGCAGCACCACATTCAATCTCAAATTCTTGGACATTTTCTCCTCCAGTCGATGGACATTACGTCCGCGTCACGCGGTGGCCGGTCTCATGGCCGACCGCCGTGATTCCGGCAACCCCCGCCGGTCGATGGGGTTCGTGCCGGCACAACAGCGTATCATCAGCAAACCGATGCTCAGCTGGTTTCAATCGATCGGCACCTCCAGGGTAGGTTCTTTCACGATGGGGGCGGCCCCGTCGAGCCGCGCACGATGAGCTCTGGCTTCATGATCACGGAGGGCGCGACGTCGTCGCCGCGTATCTGTTGCACCAGGCGCTCGACGACCATGCCACCCAGCTGGTGTGCCGGCAAATGGATGGTCGTCAGCGCCGGTCGGACATACCCGGCCAGCAGGATGTCGTCAAAGCCGGTGATACTGACATCGCGACCGACGACCAGAGCGCGGTCTTGGGCGCTGGCAATAGCGCCCAAGGCCAACAGGTCATTGCAGGCCACCAGCGCCGTCGGCGGATCCGGCTGCGCAAGCAGCTGGTCGGCTGCGCGGCGTCCGGCATCCTGACGATATCCGGCTTCGACCACCAGGTCGGCATCGAAGGGTAGGCCATTGGCCTTCAATCCCACCCGAAACCCGCGCAGGCGGTGCGTGGCCTTGGTCAGGCTGAGCGGCTCGGAAATAAACGCCAACCGCCTGTGGCCCAAAGCAGCCAGATGATTCACGATCTCTCGCATGCAGTGGACGCCGTCCTCGTCGACGTACGTAAAGGCGTTGTCGCCGTCCGTCCGCCCAAAGGCAGCGAATGGCACCCCATGCTCTCGAAGCGTGGCGATGCGCTCGTCTCGTAGGCGCGTTCGATTGATGATGAATCCGTCCACCCGTCGACTGCGGAACTGGCGCAGGTAGGATTCACGCTCACCACGTTGGGTATCGTTGGAGATGTGGAAGCTAAACCCCAGCGTGGCGGGGGGGGGG
>JBFGLK010000458.1:0-3759 GCA_041576195.1 Promineifilaceae bacterium (SeqCode) | reverse complement strand
CGCGCTGCGGGCCGGCGCGCCGCGCTGGTCCCAGCGCCCGAACGGCTTGATCGCCTCGCCACCGTCGCTCATCAGCGAGGCGAACCAGCGGGCCCGCGCCCCGATCATGTGCCGGGCGATCTCGTCCACGGTCCGCAGCGACGGGGCGGCGCGCAGGGCGAGCTGCGCCTCGGTCAGCGGCCCCAGCGCTCTGATGACGAGCGCCTGGAAGTCGTGCCAGCCGGCGAGGATCGCCGGTGCCAGCTCTGGGTTGTCGGTCATTGCGTCTCTCCCGGTCTGATTGACCCAATCACGTCCTGGCCTCGGGATCGACATTGTACCCCGAATGCGGGCGACCGGGGGCGTGGGCGCCGGCGGGCGCAGCAGGCTGCGGCCCACCAACCTATTCCCCACGCCAGGATCCGTCAGCGCTCGCGCCTATTGCGTTTCCTTTCGCGCCTCCCTTATAATGTCTTTACCGTTGCACTCTCGTCGTTGCCCTTCGTCTTCCCATTGACGGAAGGACATCGTCACCGGACTGGCGACCCCACCGAGCCACCACGCCTCTGCAGAGCGACCTATCCGGCCGATCCCGGCGTGCCCCAGCCGTCGCCTCTCTCTCCCCACCCAGCCTTCCATGCCTGGCCCGGGAGCGGTTACCCGCCCTTGCCGGCCTGGCGCCCGTTCCTTGACAACCGGCATCCGCCCGGCGCAAGGTTGCCGGCACGCGGCCGAACGCGCGACTCAAGCCACGGCCCCCGACACCGTGCCAGGCACCGCGAGCGCCGCGCCGGCTGCCGCCCGTCCACCCAACTTGTCCCAGAGGAGAGAACACAATGGCTATTAACATGCAAGGCGCGTGGACCGTTTCCGTGAAGTCCAAAAGCGCGGCGTTTCAACAACGCTTTCGGGTCTCCGGCGCGGCCACGGGCAACGGCACCTACCCCGGCGATGTGTCGACACCGCCGGTGGCGGTCACCGGGGCGAGCTGGACGCTCACCATCCAGAACAATCCGGGCAGTGGCTGGCTGGACTCCGACGACCAGATCACCTTTCCCACCACCAGCGGCGGCATGGTGCGCTTCGACGTCCAATCCAACGACGCCGGCGGGGATCAGGACTTCAATGACCTGATCCTCACCTGTGCCACACTGGAGTCCGCCACGGAGTTCATCGTCTATGGCAACGCCAGCTGCTACAGCGGCACGTGCATCTTCAATCCCTGCTGGCGGCGCTGGGTCGTCATCGAAACGCTGGAGGCCCTCGAGCTCGCCCTGGCCAACCCGGTCCTGCGCGTGCCGATCGAGAAGCTGTATCCAGAGCGCATCAGGCCGATCCCGCCCCCGCCGCCCGATCTCGAGCCGGTCCCCTTCATGCCCCTCGTCCTCCCGCTAATGGAGGAAACGGCCCTGCCGCCGAAGTTCGGCCGGACCATGCGCCACCTGCCCATGGAGACGGCGACGATGACCAAAGCCGCCAAGGGCGAGGAGATGGCTGATGAGCCGCTGACCCGCATGGTGGCTGGCGAGCGGTTCACCCTGAGTCAGCCCGACCGGCTGACGGCCGCGTTCGATCGGGTGGCGATCGCCGACATCTTCGACCACCTGGTGCTGCGGTGCTCCGTGGAGAAACTGGCGGGCTTTGTCCTGCGCTTCCAGGAGTACGATCGCAGCAGCGCCGAGCTCGCCGGCGGCCCCTACCTGGGCGAAGGAGCGCGGGAGCTCCTGGGAATGGCGGCGACGGACCGGAACGGCAACTACATCTTCCGCTTCTCCCGCACCATCGGCGACTTCCTGCAGGAGGCCCTCGAAGACACGCCCGGCGGCGGCGATGAGCTGGTGCAGAGCATGCCCGACGTCATCGTCGAGCTGCTCGACTCCTCGCTGGCCAGCGGCGTGGCCCACACCACCGCCCCGTACTGGAACATCGGCAACCTGCGCCGGATCGACATCTGCATTCCGTGCAGCAAGGTGCGCCGGCCCAAGGTGGAGTGCAAGGGCACGCACCGGCTGGAGAGCATCGGCGCGATCCGGATCGGCATTCCGGCCAACACCTTCGATCCTGATGGCCGCATCACCGCCACCGACACCTCGGTCTCGGACGTGCCGCAGGCCCGTTGCGCCGCCTGGGGCGGCAAGCTTCGCTTCTACGGCTGCCTGGGCGAGTCGGTCAAGCACTACACCATCCAGTGGCGGCGACGCCCGCTGGGCGGCAGCTGGACGGGCTGGCAATACGTGGTGGAGCCACACAGCCTCTTCAAGACGGCGATCATGGACACCGAGCAGGTGGGGCCGTTCCCCCAGAGTCTGAACGTCAGCGGCGGGCCGGCGCTGGAGCCGGGCATCATGGCCTACGACAACCACGAAGGCGACAATGACTGGGCCCTGTCGGACCAGGCGTTCAAGATCGTGATTAACACGAACGGCGGGCCCTACGCGCCAGACCCGGCCACGGTTGAGTTCCGCATCCAGGGCTATGACGGGTCTGGCCAGCCGGTGAACGACGGCCGCGACGCCACGGTGCGCCTCTACGTCAACAACAATGGGCCCAACCTGGAACTCGCCGAGGTGACCATGGACGGACAGACCGGCGGCGACTGCGCGCTGTTCGACCTGTCCGACGCGTCGATGACCCCGGCGGTGCTGACGGTGCGCTTCAAGGCCATCCACGCGCAGGGCCTGTTGGACAGCTACACGCTCTACATCCGCAAGGGCAACATCCCCGGGTCGTTCCCCATCACCACCACGGTGGGCCCGGCCCTGCAGGCGAGCGCCGCGCTGGGCAACAGCTACGTCCACGGCAGCGCCACCAGCTGCAACGAGCTCTATGGCACCCGCGTCCCGGACGAGATCACGGCCGTCGGCGACTACGCCACCGCCTACATCGTCCCCAACGCGCCGGCCACCAACTGGCTGGAGTCGGGCCAGACATTCTGCAGCTTTGTCATCAACCTGAATGCCGTGCGGCGGATGACCAACGGCTACAATTGGGCGACCTATACCACCGGCCCGATCCAGTACCTGATGGGTATCCAGGCGTGATCGCGCCGCCGATCCGGGAACGCGGATCGTGAGACAACTGACCCTGGCCGTCCTCGCCGTCTGGCGGGTAACGCACCTGCTTTATGCCGAGGACGGCCCGTTTGACCTGGTCGTGGCCCTGCGACAGCAGGCCGGCGACGGCTTCTGGGGCCGCTTGCTGGACTGCTTCTACTGCCTGAGCCTGTGGGTGGCGCTGCCGATTGCCATGCTGGCCGGCCGGACCTGGCGGGAACGCCTGCTGGGGTGGCCGGGGCTGTCGGCCGGGGCCATTCTGCTTCAGCGCCTGTCCGATCGGCCGCCAGCAACCCTGTATGTCGAGGACCCGGCGTGAGCCGACCGCGGATCGCGTCGACCCCTGGGCCGGCATGCCGGCCCCACCCGAGGTGAACCATGTCTTGTTGCGGCGGAAAACGACGCGCAGTGAGCCAGTCCAAGGCGACCGCTCCGGGCCCAGAGCGGGCCGCCCGGCAGCGAGTCCACCACCCGGAAACCGTCACCTTCGAATACACGGGCCAAACCGGCCTGACGGCGTTCGGGCCCTTCACCCGGCGGCGCTATCGCTTTGCCGGGCCGGGGGCGCGGGTAGAGGTCGACCGCCGGGATGCGCCGTCACTGACGGCCGTGCCGGGGCTGCGCCGGGTGGCGTAGGGCCCGGGCGACCGGTCGGGCGTGGGCGACTGACGGGCGCAGCCTGCTGCGCCCCTACGCGCCCCGTGCCGCACTCCGCCCCCAGCCATCT
>JBFGLK010000457.1:0-3770 GCA_041576195.1 Promineifilaceae bacterium (SeqCode) | reverse complement strand
TCCAGCTTGGCGGCATCACCTGCGACAGCGACGATGTCTACCCGCCGAAAGCGAGCCGCTCACCGCTCTTTCTGCCGGTGGAGACGGAAGACCTCTACATTGGCTTCTTCGGCATCGGCGCGTACCAGGAGATGTTGGGCGGCGTGCGGGGCAGCAAGCATTGCGTATTGCCGGAAGCCAGCGAACTCATCGTCGACCAGGACGAGGACGGCCACTACACCTTCGAGCTGATCGCGGGTCAGGAGTACGCCGACGTGCTGGCGAATCTAGGGTATTAAGCCGAGTGGCCCCCGCTGAGGGGACGCAACTTCGGCCCTGGCGTCCCGTAAAGAATAGAGAGGGTCGGTCGGCCCGACGCCCAAACGGAAGGGCGGCCGGCGGGCCCGGCCTGCATCGAACCAGGAGTTTTCCATGCAGAACATCAACAGAACCCGCCTCGTGTTCGTGGCCATCGTCGGCGCGGCCCTGATCGTCATCTGTGTGGCTGCCGGCATCAGCCTCTACAACAACCTGACGACGGTCGATCCGACGCCGACGCCGGGCGTCGTGGTGCAAACAACGCCCGACGTGGCCCCGACGCCGAGCGTGGAGCTCACCTCGCCCGATCCGGTCTTCGCCCCGAGCGCCGACCTGGGCGACGGGCTGCCCACATACGTCTGTGGCGCGGACGCTTTTGGCAGCTACTTCACCCTGCAGCAGATGCAGATGGCCGGCCTGGATGTGACTCACGGCTTCCATCTGGGCATCGTGCCCTTCTTCCGTGACGAAGACCCGGCCTATGACGTGTCGGAAGAGCAGCGGACCGCGCTGTTGAATGCCGGCCGGTGGGACTGCCTCCTGACGACCCTGGACTCGGTGGCCCTGACGAACGCGGGCGTGATTACGGCGATCGTCGATGAGAGCGCCGGCGCCGACCAGCTCTGGGGTCGCGACATCGACACCATCAATGAGCTGAAGGACCGTCGCATCACCTTCGCCCGCGGGAGCGTCGGCGAGTACTTCACCTATTACACGCTGTCCATCGCCGAGCTCAACCCGCGCTTCGACGTCACCCTGGTGCCGCAAGATAGCGTGGCCGACGCCGTGGCCGCTTTCAACGCCGGGCAGGCGGATGCTGTCTCCGGCTGGGAGCCGGACATTTACGATGCCGAGCAATCCGGGGGCGTGCCGCTGCTCAGCTCCAACCAGGTGCGCATCGTCGTCGACGTAGTCGTGACCTCGCGCCAGAGTATTCAGGGCCGCACCGACGTCGTGCAGGCGTTTCATGATGCCTGGTTTGACACACTCAAGTCCCAGTTCGAAAACTTCGACGGCGCGGCCGCCGACATCGCCGCGTGGGGCCACAACGACTGGAGCTTCGTCTATCCGGAAACGGCGACCGACGACCTGACGCTCTGGTTGGAGAGCGTGGCCCAGGCCGACCTGGGCGACAACTCGTTCGTCATGCGCGATCCGACGCCGCTGTACAATCGCTTGCAGATCGCCCGGCGAGTGTGGACCATCTCCATCTCGGGCCTGCAAATCCCGGAGTACGAAGTGCAGGACCTCGTCGACCCCCGCTTCGTCGAGCGCTCTGCTCAGCAAGCGAGCCTGCAGGCGAACGGACGCCCGGTCAACGATAGCTTCTCGATTGCCCAGCAGCTTGATCTCTCTGGCGTGGACACGGCAGCCGCCACGACGCTGGCCGTCCTGCCCTGTCGCAAGTTCGACTTCCTCCCGGAGTCAACTGAGTTGACCCTGGAGGCGCGCCGGCGCCTGGATGAGTGCGTCATCCCCACGCTGTCCCAGAGCTTCGGCCTGTTTCTCGAGGTCAAGGGCTCATCGGCCTGGCCGGCGAACGACCCGTCCTACACGGAGCAGGAGATCCTCGACTTCGCCGAGGCCCGCGCCCGTTCCGTCGTGGACTACCTGGTGTCACAGGGCATCGATCCCGCGCGCTTCATCGTGACGGCCACGCTGCCGCCCGAGGAGCGGCGCAACACGGACGACGCCCGGCTCCAGGCGGAAGATCGCTTCGTCGAGATGACCCTGATTACCGTCGGCCGCTAGCCGGTCAATTCTGGGCGGCGACCGGCGCCAGGCGCGCGCCATCGCTAGAGGAGAGCGAGCCTATGCAGAGCAAACAACGCGGACACTGGCTACTGCTGGGGTTTCTGTCCCTGGTCACCCTGGGTTGTGGCCTGTCCGGTTCCGAAGACGGCCCGCCGCGCAATGCGGTAGTCGTCGAGGTCCTGGCCAATAGCAGCCTGCAGCCGTGGCTGGTAGAGGCGGGGATCGCCTTCAACGCGGAGGAAATCGAGACGACGGCGGGTGACCCCGCCTATGTCACGCTGACGTTCGCCGAGGCCGGCCAGTCGGTGGTCGATCTGGCGACAGGCAGTGCCACCCCGGCGTTGTGGCTGCCTGACGAGCCGGTCTGGGTGAATGTCCTGGCAGACCAGGGGGTGCCCGCGTTCCAGCGCGACTGCCGGAGCGTAGCCGAGAGCCCGCTGGTCATTGCGGTCTGGCGGCCTGTCGCCGAGTCGTTGGGTTGGCCCGGGCGCGACCTGGGCTGGCTGGACATCGGCAGTTTGGCCGCCGACCCGACGGCCTGGGAGTACTACAGCGGCGGGCAGTACGGGGCGTCGCTGCGTCTCGGTCACACCCACCCGGGCCTGTCTGCCAGCGGCGCCAGCACGCTACTGGCTCTGGTGCAGGCGGCCCAGTCGAAGACGGAAGCGGTGACGGTGGTGGACATCGAGCAGCCAATCGTGCAGGCTTCGGTAGGTGCGTTCGAGGGCGCTGTGTCCTGGTTCAGTAGCGCCACGCAGGACCTGGGCGTGGCGATGAGCGAGCGCGGCCCCGCGTTTCTGGGGGCTGCTGTCATGTACGAGAGCACCGTGGCCAGCCACGGTCGGTCGGCCGACGGGGAGGCGATCGTGCCCATCTACCCATTTGAGGGCACCTTCATGGCCACCCATCCAGCGTGCCTCAACCAGGACCAGGATGCCGGCACGCTGGAGGCCGCCCGCCTGTTCCGCGACTACCTTCTGGGCGAAGCGGCGCAGCGCCTGGCGGCGGGGCACGGGCTGCGGCCCGTCGCCGCGGTCGCGCTCGCCGACACCCCACTGGCAGGCAATCCCGTGGTCGACCTCAACCAGCCCGCCGTCGTCTTTGGCGCGCCCACCGTCGAGACGATTTACGCCGTGCAGGGGGTCTGGCAATCGGCGCGGAAGCCGGTCAACCTGGTCATGTTGCTCGACGTGTCGGGGAGCATGGCGGGGCGCAAGATCGACAACATGCGGCTGGCGGCTGAGGAGTTCGTCGTCCAGATGGGGGACGAGGACTACCTGACACTGGTGTCGTTCTCGCACGAACTGCGGATCCTGATTGAGCACGAGCAGGTCGGCCCCAGTCGTGAACAGATCTTGAGCGCCATTCGCGGGTTAGAGGCGGAGGGGGACACCGCACTCTGGGATGCCATCGGGTTGGGCTCGGAGCTGATCGCCAACCGGGCATCCCCGGATAACGCCAACGCCCTTGTCGTGCTGACAGACGGTCTGGACACCTACAGCTATCGCTATCGCTTTGACAGCACGCTCGTCGAAGCGGCGGCGGCGAACGACACGACGGTGTTCACCATTGCTTATGGCTCTGACGCGGACGAAGCGCGACTGAGCGAGCTGGCCGAGCGGGCTTTCGGCAACTTCTATCGAGGTACCGAGGCCAGCATTGCCGGCATCTATGAAGAGATGTCTGCTGCCTTCGGCGGCACCCTGGGCGTCGGCCGC
>JBFGLK010000456.1:0-3770 GCA_041576195.1 Promineifilaceae bacterium (SeqCode) | reverse complement strand
GCCGGCAAGACCACGACGCTCAAGGCCATCTCTGGCCTGCTGCAACGCGAGGACGGGGCCGTCACCCGGGGGAGCATCGAGTTCCACGGCCAGCGGTTAGACCGACTGCCGCCCGCCGAGATCACCCGCCTGGGCATCGTGCAGGTGCTGGAAGGGCGCCGGCTCTTCCAGCACCTGACGACCGAGGAGAACCTGCGCGCCGGGGCGCTCATCCACGCGCTGAGCGCCGCCGAGCTGCGCCAACGCCTGGAAGCCGTCTACCATTACTTCCCACTCATCAAGGGGCTGCGCCACCGCACCGCCGGTTACCTCTCGGGTGGCGAGCAACAGATGGTGGCGATCGGCCGGGCCGTCATGGCCCAGCCGCGCCTGATGCTCCTCGACGAGCCCTCCCTGGGGCTGGCACCCCTGCTCGTGCAGGAGATCTTCGAGGTCATCCGCCAGATCAACCAGGAGTCCGGCGTTTCGATTTTGCTCGTAGAGCAGAATGCCCACGTGGCCCTGCGCACGGCCAGCTACGCCTACGTCATGGAAAACGGGCGCGTCGTCCTGGACGGCCCGGCGGAGCAGCTGGCGGGCAACGCCGACATCAAAGAATTCTACCTGGGCCTCACCCAGATTGGCGAGCGCCGCAGCTACCGCGACGTCAAGCACTACAAGCGCCGCAAACGCTGGCTCGGTTGAGCGCGGGACCGGCAAGGAGATGATGATGAACGACCAGCTGACTGCCCCTCTTGACGAGCGACTGCGCGCGGCCGTGCGGGCGGCGTATACCGGCGCCCCCCTGATGCGCCGGCGCCTGGACGAGGCCGGCGTGGCCCCAGGAGACATCCAGACGGTGGCCGATCTGGCCCGCATCCCCGTCCTGGAAAAGGACGACCTCGTCGCCCTCCAACAGGCGGACCCACCGTTCGGCGGCCTGCTCGGCGTGCCGCGCGAGGCGCTACGCCACGTCTTCCTGTCACCGGGCCCCCTTTACGAGCCGGATGCCGGCGACGACACGGCGCTGACCGACATGGCCCAACTGGCCATGGTCCAGTCCGGGTTCGCCGCCGGGGACGTGGTGTTGAACACGCTCTCGTACCATCTCGTGCCGGCCGGCCTGCTCCTCGATCACGCCCTGACCGCGATGGGCTGTACCGTCGTGCCCGGCGGCGTGGGCAATAGCGACCTCCAGCTCAAGCTCATGGCGGACCTCGGGGTCACCGCCTACACAGGCACGCCCAGCTTCCTCCTGGCGCTGCTCCACCGGGCCGCCGACGAGGGGAGCCTCGGCCGCCTCTCCCTGCGCAAGGCGTTCCTCACCGCCGAGCCCCTGGCCGCCAGCGCGCGCCAGGAGCTGGTCGAGACGCATGGCATCAGCGTGGGCAACGCCTACGCCACGGCCGAACTGGGCTTCCTCGCGCTGAACACCGACGGGGGCCTGGCCATGCGCCTCCTCCCAGAGCCAATCATCCAGGTCGTCGATCCCGACACGGGCGCCACCGTCGGCGCCGGGGAGGTCGGCGAGGTCGTGGTCACCAACTTCAGCCGGGCCTACCCGCTTATCCGCCTTGGCACGGGCGATATGGCCGTGAACGTGGACCCGGCGCCGGGGAAGTCGGCGCAGGCGGAACGCAGCCTGATCCTCGTCGGCCGCCGCGGCGAAGCGGTCAAGGTCCGGGGCATGTTCGTCCATCCGAACCAGCTGCGCCACGCCGCCGCCCAGCTCGGGCTGACTGCCGGCATCCAGGGTGTGGTGGCCCGGCCGGGCGATCGCGACGAGTTCCGCGTGCGCGTCGTCGGCGCCGGCGACGCGGCGCTCGGCGCTCGCCTGGCCGAGGTCGTGCGCCAGATCTGCCGGGTCCGGGTGGACGACGTCGCCTTCGTCGATGCCCTGGAGAAAGGTGCCCCCGGTATGCTTGACGAGCGCTCCTGGACCTAGCCGGTGCGCCGTCTCCCCCTGGGCGGTCGTTTTCCGAAACCTGGCGATTGACCTATAATACGGCCTCAATTGAGGTCACCCTGCCCCGGCGGCCGGGGCGTGAGCGGCAGTGCCGCCCCGTTTCTGCACAATGGCGATGCCACCGGTGGGCGGCATTGCGTTTTCACCGAAGGAATGGGGCGCCATCCGAGAGCCGCTGCCATTCTGCCCATGAAACTGTCCGTCATCGTCCCTGTCTATAACGAGGATCACGCGTTCATCGACGTGTTGCGCCGCGTCGACGCCGTGCCCGTGGAGAAGGAGATCCTGGTCGTCGACGACGGCTCCCAGGTCAATCCAGAAGAGGTCGTCAGGGCCGCGGAGATCCCCAACCTCCGCTTCTTCCGGCATCCGGTCAACCGGGGCAAAGGCGCCGCGATCCGGACCGCTCTCAGCCACGCCACCGGCGACGTGGTTATCATCCAGGACGCGGACTTCGAGTACTACCCCGAGGACTTCGTGCAATTGATGCGCGTCTACGAAGAGAACGACGTCCGGGCGGTCTATGGCGTGCGCGATCTGACGAGTCGCTCTCCGCTAATGCGTTGGGGCAACTGGTTCGTCACCTGGACGGCCAACTTGCTCTACGGCAGCCGCCTCAAGGACATGGAAACCTGCTACAAGATGATCGACCGGGTCCTCTTTCACTCGCTCGATCTGCAGAGCAGCCGCTTCGAGATCGAGGCCGAGATCAGCGCCAAGCTACTCCGCGCGCGGGTCCAGATCGCCCAGACGCCGATTCGCTACTCACCGCGCCGGGAAGGCAAGAAGCTGAGCCCGCTTGACGGCCTGCCGACCGTCATGTGGCTGCTGAAATGCCGCTTCTGGACGCCGCCGGTCGCCCCGAACGGGTCCTGAATTCAGGCTGCCGCCCCGCCCTCGCGGCCCTGTCGGCCACGCGCCGCTGGTCGCTGCCGGCACCACAGGATCGACCATGGATATCGCCGCTACCACCACCCGCCTGCGCCAGCACATTCAGCGCGTCATTGTCGGCAAGGCTGAGGTGATCGACCTTGCACTCATCGCATTGCTATGCGAAGGTCATGTGTTGCTTGAGGACGTCCCGGGCACCGGCAAGACCAAGCTGGCGCGCACCATCGCCGCCTCGCTCGGCTGCACCTTCCGCCGCATCCAGTTCACGCCCGACCTGCTGCCCTCCGATGTCACCGGCATCTACTACTACAACCAGCGTGCCCAGGAGTTTGAGTTCCGGCCAGGCCCTGTCTTCGCCCAGATCCTGTTGGCCGACGAGATCAACCGCGCCACGCCGCGCACCCAGTCGGCGCTCCTGGAAGCCATGCAGGAGCGTCAGGTCACCGTGGACATCGCCACCCACCCCCTGCCCCGGCCCTTCCTCGTCCTGGCCACCCAGAACCCGATCGAGCTCGAAGGGACCTTCCCGCTCCCCGAAGCCCAGCTCGACCGCTTCCTTCTCCGCGTCAGGATGGGCTACCCGGACGAGCCGGGCGAAAACGAGATGCTCCTGCGCTTCGAGCGCGACGACCCACTCGACACCCTCGAGCCGATCGCCGATCCGGCCGAGATCCTGGCCTTGCAAAGGGCGGTGCGCGGCGTGCGCGTCGAAGCGTCGGTGCGCCGCTACGTGGTCGGCATCTGCCGCGCCACCCGCGAGCACCCCGACATCGAGCTGGGCGCCAGCCCTCGGGCTACCCTCGCACTCTACCATACCGCCCAGGCGGGGGCCGCGCTCGCCGGCCGGGAGTTCGTCATTCCCGACGACGTCAAGCGCCTGGCGCCTCACGTCCTCACCCACCGCCTCATGGTCAGCCCGCAGACCCGCCTGCGT
>JBFGLK010000455.1:0-3772 GCA_041576195.1 Promineifilaceae bacterium (SeqCode) | reverse complement strand
CGTTCCGCCCGGTTCTGCTCGCCGGCTCCGTCGGCCCTCTCGGCGTCCGACTGGCCCCGCTCGGGCGCGTGAAAAAAGAGCAGGCGGAAGAGGCCTTCGCCGAACAGGTCGCCGCCCTGCTCGCCCCACCCGCAACCGTGGCGGGTGCGTCTGGTGTGGACTTGCTGATCATCGAGACCATGTCTGATCCGCTGGAGGTGCAGGCCGCCGTGGCGGCCGCCCGCCGGCTTGCCCCGGAGATTCCCATCATCGTCCAGATGACCTTCACCCGCGACGATCGCACCCTCCTGGGAAACAGCCCGGTGGACGCGGCGCGGCGCCTGACCGGCCTCGACGTCGATGCCATCGGGGCCAACTGCAGCGGCGGGCCGGCGCAGGTGCTGCGCCTCCTTCTGGCCATGCGGGAGTCGCATCCCGAGATGACGCTGGCCGTCTCCCCAAACGCAGGCTGGCCGGAGCAGACCGAGGGCGGTCGGGTGCTGTACCCGGCGACGCCCGCCTACTTCGCCGACTACGCCCGCGCTTTCCTCCAGGCCGGAGCCAACATGGTGGGCGGCTGTTGCGGCACAACCCCGGCGCACATCGCCGCCATGCGCGAGGCGATCGACCATCCGGCGCCTAGCAACCGGGAGCTGCCCCGCGTCTCGTTGCCTGGCGTTGACCGCGTTGTCAAGCCGCCAGAGCGCCCGACCCGGCTGGCGGAGATGTTGGCCGGGACGGAGACCATCGTCACGGTTGAGATGAGTCCGCCGCGCGGCCTGACCACGGAGCGACTCCTGGAAGGGGCGCGCATGCTGAAAGAGGCGGGCGCCTCCTTCGTGGACGTCGCCGACAGCCCGCTGGCGCGCATGCGCATGAGCGCGTGGGCTGCCGCCTACCTGGTGCAGCGCCACGTCGGCATGGAGGCGATCCTGCACTTCCCGACGCGCGGGCGTAACCTCTTGCGGGTCCAGGGGGATCTCCTGGCTGCTCACGCTCTCGGGGTGCGCAACCTGTTCGTCGTCATGGGTGACCCCACGCGTATCGGGGATTATCCGGAGGCGATGGATAACTTTGACATCGTGCCCACGGGCCTGATCGAGCTCATCAAGCAGCAACTCAACCAGGGGCTGGACAAGGCCGGCCAGTCGATCGACCAGCCGACCGGCTTTGTGGTCGGGTGCGCACTAAGTCTGACGCCGGCCGACCCCGAGCGGGAGATGAAGCTGCTGCGGAAGAAGGTCGAGAGCGGGGCGGACTTCGCGCTGACGCAGCCGGTCTTCGATCCCGAGCGGGCGCGCGCCTTCATCGAGAGCTACCAGGAGCGGTACGGCGAGGGCATCCCCATCATTGCCGGCATCAAGCCGCTCTATAACAGCAACAACGCCGAGTTCCTCCACCACGAGGTGCCCGGCATCCACATCTCAGACGCCCACCGGGAACGGATGAAACAGGCGGCCAATCCCCAGCAGGAAGGCGTGGCCATCGCCCAGGAGATCATCAAGGCGTTGGGCGACGTGGTCCGCGGCTTCTACTTGATGCCGGCATTCGGCCGCTATGATCTCGTCGCCGACGTCATCGACGTGCTGAAGCCGACGGTCGCCGGCCACTGACCCCGATTCAGGCCACCCAGCCCCAGGCAAAGAACTGCCCGCTCAGATAGAGTAGGAGCGCCCCGGAGCCGTACAGGATGAGGCGATGCCGCCACGGATTGGCGCCCAACGACCCCCACCACCAGTAGAGCGGGAACGCGACCAGCGCATACCGGGTGAAGGAGTAGAGGGGCTTGAGCTCGGAATGGGGTAGGAGCAGGAAGCCGAGCATGGCCAGCGCGTAGAGCCCAAAGGTTGGGCCGAAACGGCGCCAGGCGACAAGGCCGGCGGTGAGGAGCAGCCACGCGGTGAGCCAGTCCAGCAGCAGCGTGAATTCGCCAGCGCGGGGACCCTCCCCGGTCAGGAGCACCCGCAGCGCCAGCCCCATGTCCCTGGCCGGCAGCCCGGTCTCCTGGAGCCACGCGGCGGCGTAGACGTCGTCGATGGACGGCAGGCCCAGCCACGCGCGATAGGCCAGAAAGGCCGCCAGCCCCACGGCCGGCAGCGCCGCCGGAGCCAACCGGGCCAAACGACCCCAACTGACAGGCCACGCGCCGGCCCGCCGCCACAGACCGGCAGCCAGCGGCAGAGCCAGGACGACGCCCGTCGTGCGCGTCAGGGTGGCCAGCAAGGCGAAGACGCCCGCCAGCCAGGGGCGTTTCCGGTCGAGGGCGGAGAAGGTCGCCAGCACCCAGAGCAAGAACAACGACTCACTATAGGGGGCGAAGAGATAGAAGCTGGTGGGAAAGACAGCCAGGTAGATCAGCGCCCGGCGCGCGCCGGCACGGCCCAGATGCCGCTCCGCCAGGTCGAGAAAGAGGGCGAACGCCGCGACGCCGGCCACGCTGCTGACAACCAGGCCGCCGGCCAGGGCGGCGATATGGGGGTCGGCGCCGGTCATCAGGTGGGCGATCGCGCGCATGAGCCAGGGGAATAGCGGGGGAAAGACCGAGTCTTCGGGCGCGGCATAGCCGTCCACCGCGATGCGCACATAGCGATTGGCGTCAAATCGCTGCCAGGGACCCAGCAGCCAGCCGGAGGGACCCTCCACCAGCACGGGGGCGCCGAGATACGGCCGTACTGCCTCGTCCGGCGCTGCCGGCAGTGGATTGATCGTCAGCGACACGCTGGCCCAGAGTCCGAGCGCCAGGCGCAGGACCAGATAGACGATCAACGGAAAGGCCACTCTTGACCGCCAGCCTGCCTGCGATGGTGGAATTGCGGCTGCGTTCATGCTAGTCTGTTCGTAGGAACGACCCCGCGACCGGCGCGTACTCGCGCCTCGCCCTACTGGCGTTATACCCGAGTCGCCGCCAAGCCACCATAGGAAATTGGATGCCTTCGTCAGACGATAGCGCTTCCCGGTCACGCGATCCCCTCGTCCGCTGGGGCGGGCCGCTGGCGCTGGGGGCGGCGGCCCTCTTGCTGGTCGCCTTTGCGCTGGCGTGGCTCTCCCAGTGGGACGCGCCACCTGACCCGGTGGCGGGCGCGCCCGTTCCCGTGGACCGCCCACCCCGAGAGACCACGCCCACGCCACCCTGGCCGCCGAACGCTTCCCCCCATCTCGTGGACCAGCCGACCCCGGATGCCCCGGATTACGCCCGCCTCGTCGCCGTGTTCCCCGGGCCCGAGTCCATCCTGACCGGCCCGCGCGAGTTCGTGTTCGAGATCGCCTACCGGTTGCAGACCGCGCCGGCGGCCGATCTCCGCGTGTCGCTGGGCGAGTTCGACGACCAACCGGCTGGCGTGGCGACGGCAGTGCTGGTGCCGGCACGGCGACTATCGGTCACGACGGACGGGGCGGAGCAACGCGCCATAGCCACCGCCTCCTGGGCGTTGCCAGCGCCAGATCGGAGCGCGGCGAAGAGCCTTCAGTTGCAGCTCGAGCTGATCGCCGAGGGCGATGGGCGCGTCCTATTCCGGGGGGTCGTGCCCGACGTGGCCTGGACCATGGAGCCGCGCCTGGCCGACACAGCGGGCCCAACCGATCTCCAGATCCTGTGGCTCGACAGCTGCGACCCACGCACCGATCCGGAAGTCTGCCAGCTCTCCGACTCCGTGGACATCATGGCTCAGTTCTACGCGCTGGTGGAGGAGATCGGCGCCACACTTACTTATCGCGTGCCGGAGGATGTGGCCGTGCTGCTGGAATTCGACGTCGTTATCGCCAACTTCTGCGGCCGCGGAGGCCGGTCGCTCTT
>JBFGLK010000454.1:0-3779 GCA_041576195.1 Promineifilaceae bacterium (SeqCode) | reverse complement strand
CGACGCCTACGACATGCAGCACATCTCGCCGTTCTTCCTCGACGCCGAGGCCCCGGCAGTCGGTTTCACCTATGGCACCCTGCCGATCCGCTTCGGCCGCGGCCTCAGCGCCGGTGAGGCGCGGTCGCTCGCCAATGTCCTCAACCACCGCTACTTCCCGGGCCACCAGGACGAGGCGCCCGCGACCCCCTGAGCGGCGGTCTCGCGTTGATGGTCCGTCGTCTGCCCATTTTGCCCCCCACTCTGGCTCGGCTATAATCCGAATCCGGTTCCCCCGGCCCGCACCGAGCCGTTCCCCCGGAGCATGGGGGCGGGAACGCCGCGCCGCGTCTCTGGCGCGGGCGCGTTTTCCACAGCATTTGATACCACGGTGAGCGAGGCGCCGCCGCCCCGGCACGCCGGCCAGGCGGCCCAGTCTGGCCCTGCTCCCGCTCAGGAAGGAGGCCCCGTGCCCAAAGCGTTGATCACCGGCGTCACCGGCCAGGATGGCAGCTACCTGGCTGAATGGCTCCTCTCCCGCGGCTACGACGTCGTCGGCATGGTGCGCCGCACCAGCACCCTCAACTTCCACCGTATCGCCCACATTCAAGACGACCTCACGCTGGTCAACGGCGATCTGCTCGACCAGGTGTCGCTGATCCACCTCCTCGAAGAGCACCGGCCCGACGAGGTCTACAACCTGGCGGCACAGTCCTACGTGCCGACCTCCTGGACGCAGCCCGTCTTCACCGGCGAGGCCACGGCCCTGGGGGTGACGCGCCTGCTCGACGCCATCCGCATCGTGGACTCGCGCATCCGCTTCTACCAGGCCAGTTCCAGCGAGATGTTCGGCAAGGTGCGGGAGGTGCCCCAGCGCGAGACGACGCCGTTTTATCCTCGCAGCCCATATGGGGTGGCCAAGGTCTACGGCCACTGGATCACGGTCAATTATCGCGAGAGCTACCAGTTGCACGCCTCCAGCGGCATCCTCTTCAACCACGAGTCGCCCCGTCGCGGTCTGGAGTTCGTCACCCGCAAGATCACGCACCACGTGGCCCAGATCAAACTTGGCCTGACCAACGAGCTGCGGCTGGGCAATCTGGACGCGCGTCGCGACTGGGGGTTTGCTGGCGATTATGTCAAGGCGATGTGGCTGATGCTGCAACGCGACACGCCTCAGGATTACGTGGTAGCCACCGGCGAGACGCACTCGGTCGAGCAGTTCCTGGAGGAGGCGTTCGACTATGTCGGGCTGGACTGGCACGACTACGTGGTCCAGGATGCCCGATTCATGCGCCCGGCAGAGGTCGACCTGCTTGTGGGCGATGCGACGTGCGCCGGCGAGGAGCTGGGCTGGGAGCCGAGCGTCAGCTTCGGCGAATTGGTCCGCCTGATGGTCGACGCCGACATCAAGATGCTGGAAGACGGCCGCGTGCCGATGTAAGCGCGGTCGGCGGCCGACGCAGCGGACGCAGGAGTCCCCGATGAGCACGATCAAGTTTGGCACTGACGGTTGGCGCGGCCGCATCGCCGAGGATTACACCTTTGACAGCGTGCGGCGGTGCGCGCAGGGCTTCGCCGCCTATCTGGAACGGCACGGCCTGGCCGGGCGGGGGGTGGTCGTCGGCCACGACAAGCGTTTTCACGCCGAGAACTTCGCCGCGGCCGCCGCCGAGGTGCTTGCCGGCAACGGCATCCACGTCTGGCTCTGCGACGGACCAACGCCCACGCCGACCATCTCGTATAGCGCGGTCGAGCGAGGAGCTGGTGGCGCCGTCAACATTACCGCCAGCCACAACCCACCCGAAGACTGCGGCTTCAAAGTCCGGGACCCCAACGGCGGCGCCATCGCCCCGGATGGGCTCAGCCAGATCGAGGCCCTCATTCCTCCAGACATGACCGGTGTACACCGCCTGAAGCTCGACGACGCGCTGAGCGACGGCCGCGTGACTCGCTTCGATCCCGCCCCGCCCTACATCGCCCAGATCCATCGCCTGGTGGACGTGGCGCCGATTCGAGACGCCGGCTTCACCGTCCTCGTCGACGCGATGTGGGGGAATGGCGCCGGCTGGTTCCCCCGGCTCCTGGGCGAGAGCCGCACCCAGATCCGCGAGGTGCACAGCGAGCGCAATCCGATCTTTCCCCACATGGCCCGGCCGGAGCCAATCCCGCCCAACGTGGACCACGGACTCAGCTTCGTTGAACCCTACCAGGCTGACGTGGCGATCATCAACGACGGCGACGCCGACCGCGTCGGCCTCGGCGATGAGCATGGCCGCTTCATCGACCAGTTGCGCGTCTTCGGCCTGCTCGGCTACTACTTCCTGGAAATCCGCGGCGAGCGCGGGCCCATCGTCAAGACCATCTCTACCACCAAGATGCTCAATAAGCTCGGGCAGCTTTACGGCGTGCCCGTCTACGAGACAGGCGTCGGGTTCAAGTACATCGCGCCGAAGATGGTAGAGGTCGGCGCGATGATTGGGGGCGAGGAAAGCGGGGGCTATGCCTTTCGCCGACACGTCCCTGAACGGGATGGCCTGCTGGCCGGACTCTATCTCCTGGACATGATGGTGCAGACCGGGCGCCGGCCATCTCAGTTGCTCGATCTGCTCTTTGAGAAGGTCGGTCCCCACTACTACAAGCGCGTCGACACGCGTTTCGACCCGGCTCGGCGGGCCGAGACGCGGGGGCTCGTCGACGCGGCCCGTCCCGAGCGCATCGGCGGCCTCCGGGTCGTCGATCGCCTGACGGTGGATGGTTTCCAATACCTGATGGAGGATGGCGGCTGGTTGCTGATTCGGTTCAGTGGGACCGAGCCTATCCTGCGCATCTACTGCGAGACGACGCACGAGGCGCGCCTGGACGACATCCTGGCTGACGGCGAGCGGATCGCCGGCCTGCGACAAGCGAAGGAGTAGCATGGTCGATCCGGCGTTTCAGGACGTCTATCCAGATGAGGTGGCGGTCTGCTACGGTTGTGGCCGCCTGAATGATCACGGCCTGCAGATCAAGAGCTACTGGGACGGCGAGGAGGCGATCTGCGACTTTACGCCCCGGCCCTATCACACGGCCATCCGCGGCTTCGTCTATGGCGGCCTGCTCGCGTCGCTCGTCGACTGCCACGCGACCGGCACCGCCTCGGCAGCGGTGGTCCGCGCCGAGGGGCGTGCTCTGGGCAGTGAGCCGGTGCCCCGCTTTGTCACCGCCTCATTGAGAGTCGACTACCTGAAGCCGACCCCCCTGGGCCCACCGCTGCGCCTCGTGGCGCGCGTGCGCAACATCTCCGGCCGGAAGGTCGTTGTTGACTGCGCCATACTGGCGGTCGGAGTCGAGACGGTCCGGGGCGAAGTGATCGTGGTTCAGTTGCGCGAATGGCCAGAACCGGGTGGCTAGGCACGCTGGGTTCGCCGCCCTGGGGCCTTGAGCTTGCCTATGCTGGTCGACACGCACTGCCACCTGGACTTCGAGCGATTTGACGCAGACCGGGACGACGTCGTCGATCGCGCCCTGACTGCCGGCATCACTCGGATCATCGTGCCGGCATTGCACCCTTCGAACTGGGCAGCCGTCCTCTCGCTCACCGAGCGCTTTCCGTGTGTTTTCGCCGCCCTCGGCGTCCACCCGAACAGCGCGGCCGACTGGACCGACGACTGGCTGGACCGGCTGGCCGAATGGGCGGTCCATGTAAAGGTGGTGGCAATCGGCGAAATCGGGTTAGACTTCTATTGGGACCGGTCGCCGCGACTTGTGCAAGAACGGGCGTTTACGGCACAATTAGCCCTGGCACACGCGCTGCACCT
>JBFGLK010000453.1:0-3781 GCA_041576195.1 Promineifilaceae bacterium (SeqCode) | reverse complement strand
GAAGCTCGACGACTTCACGGACGTGCGGACGCTGCAGCGACAGCTGAAGGCCGAGGGTGTCACGTTCCTGGTTGAGGCAGACGAGGACACAACCGGCCCCGCTGCTTTCGTCGTTCTCGATCCGGACGACAACCCCATCCTCGTCGATCAGCACGTCTGAGGCCCCGCCGGGGAGATTCGCGGGTCGTCCTCCCTACCCAGATTGCGAAACACTGACCCTTGCCGGGGAGATTCCCCGGCGGTTCCCCGCGATCAATAGCCCAGCTTCAACGTGACGTCCGACAGGCTTTCCGGCCGCCCCAGCAGCGTGACCTCGTCGTGCAGGCGCAGGCGCGTATAGCCGCCGGGCACGATTGCCTGCCCATTGCGCGTCACGTCGAGGAACAGGACGTCGCTGGGTAGGCGGAGATCACGCACCAGCGCGCCGTCGACCTCCGGGCTGCTGACCGTCACCTGCAGAATCTCGCGACCCGAATCCTGGTGCAGGAGGATCGAGGTCGACTGCGGCGCCCGCACTGACTGGTCCAGGAGGTTCACCATCGCCGAGGCCGGGTCCAGGATGAGGGCCCCCAGGGCCGCGAAACGCGGCGCCCAGGTCATGTCGTTTGGCCGGACGATGATTCGGCGGACCCCGAACTTCTCGTAGGCCAGCTCGCAGGCACGGTAGTTGTCCTCATCGTCCGGCAGCATAACCACCAGGGCGTCGGTATGGCGCTTCAATAGGCCGTCCAGAGTGGCCAGGCTGACGGCCGGGATATGGTGCTCGATCACGTCCTCGGTGGCCAGCCGGATCACGTGCTCCCTGTCCGTGTCCGCCATGATGACCTGCCAGTTGTGCGCCTGCAGCTTGCGGGCCAGCTCGACCGAATGCTCCTCGATGCCCAGGATGACGACTTCGCGCACCTCGTTGGCATCAGCCGCCACCGGCACGTTGGCTTCGCCGGCGCGGTGCAGGGCCACCTTGGCGAGCATGGGGCCGACGACCTCGTTCAGGACGACCACGGAAATGACCATGGTGGCGAACGCATCGCCAAGGACAGGGAACTCGACCGCCACCTCGCGGGCCAGGCCGAGAGCAATGCCCGCCTGGGTGATGAGGCCCAGCCAGGCGTTGCGCTGGAAACCTGGGGGCTCGCCGGCGAGACGGCTGCCAACGTAGGATCCCAGGAAGATACCGCCCGCGCGAATGGCGAAGAGGGCCACGGCAATCGGCCACGTGGCCAGCAAGATGTCCAGCTTGATAGCCACGCCCGTGAGCGTGAAAAACGCCACGTAGACGAGCGGGCTCACATCATGCAGGATCGACTCGAACTCGTCGCGATGGGCCGTGTAGTTGGTCACCATGAAGCCGCCAATCATGGCCACGAGCAACGGCTCGACGTGAAGTTCAAATGGCAGGTAGGTGTGAGAGACGTCGATCAGGGTGAAGCCAAACAAGAAGATACCGTAACCGAGTAGTAACACCAGGCCGGTCTTCACCCGCCGTCGCAGACGGCTTCCCAGGATCACATCCAGCGCCCGTCCCGTCAAATAACCGAGACCGATAGCCGCGCCCAGGTCGACCAGGAGCAGCCCGATGAACGTCAGATTGAAGCCAAGGCCCTCCAACAAGGCGCTGGCGATCGCGACGCCGACGGCGAAGGTCACGATGATGACGACGTCCATCGTCACGGTCACGCCCAGGATCGTCCGGGTGAACATGCCTCGCGCCCGCACGTCCTTAATCACGGCAATGGTCGAGGCCGGGGAGAGTGCCAGCAGGATCGTGCTGCCCAGGATGGCCACCGCCAGGCGACTGGCCGTGTCCATGCCCCGCGTAAACGGAAGCAGCGTCGTCAGGAAGTAGAGCGCCACCCCGCCAAGGATCAGGCCCGTGACCAGGACACCCCCCGTTATCCAGCCGATCGTCCGCAGGCGACTCCGTATCTCCTTGACATAGAGCTCGCTGCCGGCCACAAAGGCGATGATGCCCAACGACAACTCGTCGACATAGCGCAACGAGGTCGTTGCCTCGCCCGGCAGTAGACCAAGAACGAAAGGGCCGGCCACCACGCCGGTCAATAGATACCCGGTGATATAGGGCAGCCCGATCCGCGAAAACCAGGCGCCGATGCGCTGCGCTGCCAGTGCGATGACGACAAAAGCGATGGTTATGGTCAGCAATGAAGCCATGGACGTCTCCAAAGGCGCACCCTCTGAGGGCGCCGTTCGCAGTATCTAGTTAATGTACATATTTTATCAAAGCTTTGTCAACTAATCAAGCGCCTTTTGTGTTGCCGCACGGCCGCGCGTATTATTGCCGGCAGCTTGCCCGGCAGGCAGCACCTGCGACTGGGCTTCGTCCCATGGCCAACTCCCCGCGCTTGCACCGCCTTGCCCTCGTCCTGATCGTCGCCTGGTATCTCCTGGCGACGCTGCCGCATCTGGCGAACTTCCCGATCATTGAGACCGCGCAGATGGGAATCGCGGCGCCGGCCTACAAGCTCGCGTCCGAGGGCGTGTATGGCAACGATCTCTATCGCGGCTTCCATCGCGCCGAGCAGCGGAACTACGACCATATGCCCCTCTATCCGCTGACGCTGGCTCTCGTCTTCAAGCTGCTTGAACTCGGTGTCTGGCAGGGCCGGATCTTGTCGGTCCTCTGTGGCCTGGCGACGCTCTTGCTCACCTACCGCCTGGGCCGGCGCCTGGACGGCCCACACGCCGGCCTTCTCGCCACCGCCGTGCTCGCCGCCCTGCCGATCGCGGCCGCGGGCCAGAGCGCCGGCCCGCTCTACCCGGGCACCATTCCGCACCTGGACTTCGCCCGCGTGATGCGCTATGACGTCATGGTGCCAGTCTGGGCACTGGCCGCCTGCCTGCTCGTCTGGCATGGTCAGGATCGCCGCTCAAGCGCGGCCACCTTCCTGGCCGGTGTCGCCGCCGGTCTGGCCACACTCAGCCACCTCTACGGCGCGTTTGTCCTGGCACCGCTTGCCTGGGTCCTGTTAGATCGGCGGCCGCTGGACCGGCCGGCCATTCGGTCACTCCTGTGGCTGCTTGCGGGCTGGCTGGCGGCCCTGCTCCCCTGGGTCATCTACGTCCTGCAAGACCTCCCCGCCTATCGCGGCCAGATGCTGCGCCACGAGAGCAAGTTCGATTTGCTGAACCCCAGGTTCTACCTGGATAACCTCGCCCGCGAGCCCTGGCGTTATGTTAAGTTTATCGGGTTCTTCCGGACGCCCGCGCTTTGGCCCCGGCCCGGGTTCTGGGTCATGATCGTCAGCTTGCTGTCCGCCAACCTCCTCTGGGGGCAGCGCCGGCGAGCGCTATCGCGCGAGGCCCGCTTCCTGCTCGTCGCCCTGCCCATGTTGGCGCTGCTGTTGGCGTTGCTCATCAGCTTTAAGCGGTACGCGTACATCACTCTCCTGCTGCCCTTCCTGGCCCTCCAGATCGCCGCCGGCCTGCGCGAACTCTGGCGCCGCGCCGGCGGGCGACGACCCTGGGCGCGCACGGCCCTCCTGCTCGCCCTCGCGGCGGCGCTGGTGGAAGGCGTCGTCGGCGTGGTCCGCAATCTCCAGGTGGCCCGCGAGACGACGCCCTATCTGGAGGTCACCAGCGCCCTGCGGGAGCAGATGCCGGCCGGCTCCCGCCTCGTCATGTTGCACGCCTACTGGCTGGGCCTGGCCGACTACGATGCCTATGCCCTCGATCTGATCTACTTCCTCGCGTCGCCGAACCTCGACTACGAACGCCCGCTCACTGTGGCCGAAGCCATCGACGCCATCGCTCCCGATTACCT
>JBFGLK010000452.1:0-3792 GCA_041576195.1 Promineifilaceae bacterium (SeqCode) | reverse complement strand
GGGTGAGGCGAGCCTGGAGCCAGGCCGTCTGCACCGCGCCCTCGACGTCGCCTGGATGAATCAAGCCGGCCGGGGCGACGCGCATCGCCGCCCCATTGGTGACGCCCAGGCTGGTCACCTTGCGGGTCGAGCGGCCCACCGTGCCGATGTGCGCCGTGCTCTGGCCGGCCGCCATCGCCTCCAACAACGGGCGCGTTGTCGGCCCCATCTGGCGCCGCATCGGTGAGTGCTGCGACCAGTGGAGCATCGCCTCGAGCCAGGTCCGGTCATCCAGGCGACCGCTCGTCTTGATCAGCGCCTCGGCCAGGAGGAAGGCCTGGCTGCTGTCGTCGGTGACGAGTCCGGCGATGTCCGACTCGGAGAACGTGTCGATCGGCGGCGGGACGAGCTCGCCGAGCAGCCCGCCGTGCTCGGCGAGGATCTCGTCGATCTGGTGCTGCTCGGTGGCCGCGCCCATGGCGTCGCCCAGGGCGTTGCCCATGAGGCCGCCGAGGACGTGATCGCGTAGTGACGATTTGCTAAACGTGGCGGATTCGTTGCCCATGTCGATGCCCTCCCTGGCTTGCGCAACTGAGCGGATTATCTATCATTGTGGGGGCTCAAGCAAACGATTACGTGCATGATGAACGAGGCAAATCCAGAGCGCGCTCAGGCTGGCGCGGGGCTCGGGCACGGGCCAGAAGACGGGTCGGCGGCGGGCGCCATTTCGATGCGGCGCATCCTCGGCCTGGGCATTGGCGTGCGCCTGCTCACGGACACCGGCGTCCAGATCTTCGGGCCGTTCCTGGCCGTGATCGCCGCCGGGCTGGGCACGAACATCGTCACCCTGGGCGCCTTGAACAGCCTGCGCAGCCTGACCGGGCTGGCCGCTCCGGCCATTGGCTCCCTGGCCGGGCGCATCGGCTACCGGCCGACGATGCGCTGGCTGCTACTGCTCGGCGCTGCCGGCAACCTGATCTTCGCCGCGAGCCGGAGCCTGATCACCGCCGCCGTCGGCGTCGTGGTCATGGGACTCTGCCTGTTCACCTTTGCCTCGATCCTCCAGGCGTACATGAGCGCCCACATCCCCTACGCGCGACGCGCCCGCGGGCTCGGCCTGGTCGAGAACGCCTGGGCGCTGTCCGGCATCGTCGGTCTGTCGCTCTCGGGCCTGCTCATCGCTCGCTTTGGCTGGCGCGCGCCGTTCATCGCCCTGGGCGTCGGGATGCTGTTCGCCGCCCTGGCCATGGGCCTTTTTCCGGCCACGCCGCGGGTCGTGATGTTCACGGCCGGTTCGGCGCGATCCAGGAGAGGCCGGCCCTCGCGCCGCGCGCGCCTCACTGGCCAGGTGCGCCAGATGGTCCGGTTGGAGGAGCATCGCGCCTCGGCCTGGAGCGCCATTGGCGCGACGGGGCTGAGCGTTTTTGCCATTGCCCACGTAAACATCGTCTACGGCGCCTGGCTTGGGCGGGAGTACGCGCTCAGCACGACGCAGCTGGGCCTGGTTGCCCTGCTTCTGGGCATCGCGGATCTGGGCGGGAGCCTGCTGGTGACTGTGAGCACGGACCGGCTGGGTAAATATCGGAGCATGCTTGGTAGCACGCTGGGCGCGGCCCTGGCGTTTGCCTTGCTGCCCTTTTTGAACACCGGGCTGGCTCCGGCACTGGTCGGGCTCTTCGCGGCCCGTTTCCTGTTCGAGGTGGACATCGTCAGCGGCATCTCGCTGCTCAGCGAGCAGGTGCCTGCCCAGCGCGGACAGGTATTGACATTGGCGGCGGCCACCGTGACCATCGGCGTGGCGGCTGCCGGCATTACCGGGCCGTTCGCCTACAACGCGTGGGGCGTGGCCGGCCTGGGCGGCGTCTCAGCCGCCGCGGCGCTGTGCGCCGCTGTGCTCCTGATCCGCGTCGTGACAGAGCGAGCCGCCGGCGAGGAGGCAGAACGCATGACAGACATCGTGAAGACCGAGTGGAGCGGCCATCATCAGGACAAGGACGCTCTGCGCTCGACCATCTGGCGGCGCCTGGAGGAAGCGGGGGCGTCGCCGCGCGAGCCGTTCGGCCATATCCCGTCGTTCGTCGGCGCGGAGGATGCCGCGGCCCGTCTGGCCGAGCTGCCCATCTGGCAGCAGGCGCGCGTGATCAAGTCCAATCCGGACACGGCGCACGCTGCCCTGCGCCTGCGCGCTCTTCAGGAGGGCAAGCGGCTCTACATGGCCGTGCCCCGGCTGACCGAGGCGCGCTGCTTCGTGGAGCTGACCGCGGACGCCATGGCCGTCCAGGGCGTGGCCCTCGAGGACGTCGCCGCCTGGCCCGGGGCGATGGCCCACGGCCGCCTGGTGAGCCCGGAGGAGATGCCACCCATCGACCTGGTGTTGGTCGGCTGCGTGGCGGTGACCCAGCGCGGCGCGCGCATCGGCAAGGGGGCGGGGTTCGCGGACCTGGAGCTGGGGATGTTGCGCGAGTACGGCCTGGTGGCGACGGAGACACCCGTGGCTACCGCCGTCCATCCGCTGCAGCTGGTGCCGGAAGGGGCGATTCCGATGATGCCCCACGACTCGCCACTGGACTGGATCATCATGCCCGACGAGACGCTTGAGACCCACACGGACTACCCGCGTCCGGCGGGCCTGGATTGGGCCATGATCCGGCCGGAACAGATCGAGACGATTCCGTTTCTGCGGTTATTGCGCGATCGGCGGGGGTCGTCGTTGGGGCGCAGCCCGCTGCGCCCCTACGGGTTGTACACTTGAATCCGCCGTGCCGGCACGCGCTGGGCCAGCCGGTCCATGCTGGCGCGGACGTTGGCCGCGATCTCCGCTTTGTCGAGGGTCAGCAGCTCGCGGTCGCGCATGATCACGCGCCCGTTGACGATGACCGTGCGCACGTCGCCGGGCCGCAGGTTGTAGACCAGGCTGGCGGTCGTGCTGTGGCGGGGCTGGTGGTGGGCGCCTTCCAGGTCGACTAAGAGGATGTCCGCCAGGTAGCCCGGAGCCAGCCGACCGAGGCGATCCGCCATACCGAGGACGGCGGCGCTGTCATGGAAAGCGATTTCCAGCGCTTCCGGGATGGTGAGCACCTCGGGATCGCGCGCCTCGTGTTTCTGAAGCATGGCCATCAGCCGCAGGCTCTCGAGGATGTCCAGCGTGTTGTTACTCACCGCGCCGTCGGTGGCCAGGCCGACCGGGACGCCGGCCTCGCGCAGGGCGCGCAGCGGGGTCAGGCCCATGCCCAGCTTCAGGTAGGTCTTGGGCGCGTGGGCCACGCCGACCTGGGGGGCGGCGGCGAGGAGGGGGATGTCTGCCGGCAGGATGCCACAACCATGGGCGATTATTGTGGGCACCTCGAGAACGCCGGTCTCGGCCAGCACCTGAATTGGGGTCTGGCCCCGCTTCTCGAGGCTGCCGCGCGTCTGGCCCATCTCCTCGGCGGCGTGGATGTGGATGCCGGTGCCCAGCCGGCGCGCGTGAGCGACGGCCGCGCGCAAGAAGTCGTCGTCACATAGATATGGGGAGTGGGGGGCGAGCCAGGTCGTGATACGGTCGTTGGCCGCGCCCTGCCAGCGCTCGACGAAGGCGGCGCTGGCGTCGAGCGCCTTCAGGCCATTGCTGCCGAAGACGGCCCAGCCCAGAGCCGCCCGCGTGCCTGCCTCCTCGACGGCCTGGGCCACCCGGTCCATGAAGAAGTAGTGGTCGGCCACCGTGGTGACGCCGGCCTCGATCATTTCGGCCAGCGCCAGCTTCATGCCCCAGTAGACGTCGTCTGCCACGAGGTTGCTCTCGAGCGGCCACATATACTCGTTGAACCACTTCTC
>JBFGLK010000451.1:0-3801 GCA_041576195.1 Promineifilaceae bacterium (SeqCode) | reverse complement strand
CGCCGGGTCAGGCCGTGGGCCAGGGTGACCCCAACCAGGTTCCCGGTCCAGTGGACCAGCCAGCCAAACGCCAGGCCGACGCCAAGCACGAAGACGAAGTCCGCCACGGAGCGGTAGCCGATGTGGAGCACGGCGAAGAAGAGGGCGACATAGGCGATGCCCCAGCCCCGACCCAGCCGCTCGACGGCGGCGCGCTGCAGGATGCGCCGGAAGATGAGCTCCTCCAGGTAGCCGGTGCTGACGAGCAGGACCAATGCCGGCAGCCAGATCTGGCCAAGCGAGAAACGCTCGACGAGCGGCTCGGGCCGCAGGATGACGTACTCGGCATAGCCAAGGAGCAGACCGCTGGCGGCGATCGGCACCTGCCAGGCCCAGCCCCGGCCATGCAGGCCCGCGTCGCGCCAGGAGAGGCCAAGCTGGCGCATGACGACCGCAGCGGCGACGAAGAGCGGCACACTGGTGATCAGGTACCAGGTGAACAGCGGGAAGCCCACCAACGGCAGCGTCAGGCTGACAATACGGATGAGCGGCACGAATGCCAGCGACATCAGGAAGCGATGAATGGGTCGCCCCCAGGTCAGTGCCGTGTGAAACAAGAGCAGGGTGAGCGCGGCGAAATGCAGCAGCAGACCCACCTGGGCGAAGACGAGCACCGTGAGCATCTCAGCCGCCGTCAGCAGGCCCAGGTAGCCGACCGCGAGGAGGCGGACGTTATCCTGCTCCAGGCGGTCGCGCAGGCTCTGGCGCCAACGACGCCCGGCTTTCGGCGCCACGGCCGGTTGTCTGGCGGGGGGTTCCAGGCTGGACACGGCTACGACTCCGTCACGTCCAGCCACAGACGTAGGCGGCGGTAGGGGAGCGGGCCGTCCGCCTGCGCGTCGCGGAAGAGCCGCAGTTCCACCTGCTGGTCTTCGCCGGGCCACGGCATGGCCCAGGTGAGTGTCCACTCGACCTGTTCCGCCGGCGCCAGGGGGATGGGCCCGGTGGCCTGGACCCGTTTCATCTGTTGGGCCCACGGATCGATGGCCCAGACCTCGACCCGATAGACGTGGTCGTCCCGCTCGAGGCTGTGGATGCCCACGGTCAGGGCCACCGGCCGGCCGGCGATCGCCGTGTCCGGGTAGCCTTCGACCTGGCCGCCAGGGCCCAGGGCATAGAACGCGGTCAGGCGGGTGTCCGGGGCGGGCACGAGCAGGACCCAGGCCAGGGCCAGCCCCGCGCCGAGCAGGGCGAGCGCCCCGCCGAGGGCCAGCCGCCGCTCGTCGGGCCGGAGCGGGCGTGGCCGCGTGACGACACGCGCCGGCAGGCCGCGGCGGCGCCATTCGGCGACCGCCAGTCCGAGCAGCACCGTGGCGGCTTCGCCGAGCACGATGGGCCACAGCCGCAGCCCCCAGGGCAGGCGATCGAGCAGCAGAGCCAGGGCGGGGATCCAGGCGACGCTCAACCCCAGGCTGAGGCCAACCCGCTCCAGACGATCCGGCCCCGCCTCGCCCAGGTCTCTAGAGGGGTACAGCGCGGCGGTGAGGGCGTAGCCGGGAAGAACCAGGACAAAGGCGGCGCCCAGGGCGAGGCGCAGGCCGGCGAGCGGCAGCCGGACGGCGGCGGGCCAGGCGTCGGCGCCGGGGGCTTCGCCGAGGGCCACCAGGCCACAGAGCAGCCCCGTGCCGGCAAGGGCCCAAAAGAGATCGCCCCCCGGCAGCCGGCGGCGCGAATCCAGGGCTCGATCCTGTGTGTCCTCAGCCTGCATGGGCAAACTATAGCACCTTTCCGCCGGGCTCGCGGCGGGTCCGGGGGCGGCTCACAGGAGATCGCGCCCCAGCACCGACTCGTAGACGGCGACCGTCTCCCTGGCCGTGCGCTCCCAGGAGAACGTCGCCGCGCGCGCCAGGCCGCGCTCCCGCAGCGACGCCGCCAGCGCCTCGTCCTCCCGCACCCGGCGCAGGGCGGCGGCGATCGCCTCCACGTCCGTCGGATCGACGAGCAGGGCGGCATCCCCGGCGACCTCCGGCAACGAGGAGCGGTCGGCGGTGACCACCGGCACGCCGCAGGCCATCGCTTCCAGCACCGGCAGGCCGAAGCCCTCGTAGAGGCTGGGAAACACGAAGAGGTCGGCCCCATTGTAGAGCGCCGGCAGATCCTCCTCGGGCACGCGCCCGGCGACGTGGACGCCGTCGGCCAGGCCCAGGCGATGGATCTGGGCGGCGATCGCTGCGGGCGGGCGAGGGCCGGCGCCTACCACGACCAGGCGCCAGCGGTCCGACCAGCGCCGCAGCCGGGCGAAGGCCTCCAACAGGCGGGGCAGGTTCTTGCGCGGCGCCTGAGAGCCGACGAAGAGCAGGTAGGGCCCGTCGATGCCGTGGCGGGCCAGGACGGGGCGCACGGCCTCCGGCGCCAGCGGCCGAAACGACGCGCCGGCGGCCAGGGGGATCACGTGGACGCGGTCGGGCGGCAGCGAGAGGTGGGCCATGATGTCCTGCCTGGAGCACTGGCTGTCGGTGAGCACCGCATCCACTCGGGGAAGGGCGCGTGGCAGCCAGTGGCGATAGATGAGCCGGTCCAGCGTGGTGCTCGATGCCGGCATGACGAAGGGAATGAGATCGTGGACGGTAGACACCCGGGCCGCCCGCGTCAGCCAGAGCGGACAGACCCCGATAGGGTCATGGATGAGCGCCAACCCGGAACGAGCCGCCTCACGGGCCAGCCGGAGCTGCCCGATCGTCATCAGGCCGGGCAGCAGGCCGGCGCCCGGCAGGGGCCGGCGATCGGGCCCGGCGCGGCCCCGGCCGGCCTGGAGGCGCAGCGGGCGCAGGCCGAGCCGGGCCAGGCCGCCTAACAGGCCGACGGTATAGCGACCGATGCCCCCGGGCGAGCGGTCCAGCGCGTAGGTGAGGACTCCGATGCGCATGCTACCGCTGGAAGGGCGTCTGGGGCCGCCGGTGCAGAATCTGGGCCGGGCCGTTGTCATAGATGATCAGCGCGTCCCCGGTCACCGGCAACGGCTGGCCCAGCCGCCGGCCGCGCTGGCGGTTGACGTCGGAGATGAGGAAGTCGGCCGTGGCCGGGTCGACCGCGTAGATGTCCTGGCGCACGTGCCACGGCGGGCCGCCGAGACGCCGGATGCCGGGGCCGGCCACGAGGCGCTCGTCATAGCCAGTCCAGAGGAGGCGGCCGGCCAGCGCCTCGTCGGCCCAGGTCAGGGCGTATTGCTCGGCCGGGACGAAGAACGTCCACTTGTTGCTGACCAGCGGCTCGTTGGTCGCCTTGAGGGCGGAGAGCACGGCCAGGAGGCCGATGGCGACCGCCGCCAGCGGCCGGACCAGGCGGCCGCCCGGGCGGGACCGGCGGGTCCCGATGAACCACCAGCCGACGAGCGGGGCGGCCAGCATGGCGAAGGTGGGGAAGGTGCGGTGTTGCAGGTTGCCGGCGATGGCCCCGCTGACGTCGACGAGGATGCTGACGGCGCCCTGGAAGGCAAAGGCGCCATAAAACGCCCATAGGAGCAGCTCGTGCAGCGGGCGGTCCGGGTCGGGCCGCCGCCACCAGCGCCAGGTGATCAGCAGCCAGATCAGGGCTGACACCGCCAGCAGGACCCAGTTGGCCAGACTGACCAACAGGTAGATGGGCAGGCTTACCCAGCCGGCCGTGACCGCCTGGAAGGGCTCCGCCGTGGCCGTCGCCTCGACGTCCAGCAAGAGCAGGAGCAGCTGGGTCCCGACGGATTGGAAGAGACGCACCACCTGCAGGGCCGGGGCGTAGAGGTAGAAGGAGAAGAGAAAGACCAGGAGGAAGAGGACCGCGAGG
>JBFGLK010000450.1:0-3816 GCA_041576195.1 Promineifilaceae bacterium (SeqCode) | reverse complement strand
GGCGCCGCCCTCGCCGACGCTCCCTCCACCCTCATCGACGCCCCCGCCCGCGCCCCCAACGGCGGCCCCGGCGCGGCCCGAGGCGGCGCTCGTCCCGGAAGCCATCCTCATCCTTTCCCCGGGCCCGGGCTCGCGCCTCACCAGCCCGCTCCAGGTCACCGGCGAGGCCGACCCCACGTTCGAGCAAAGTCTGGTCGCCCGCCTGACGCTCGAGGACGGCGAGGAGCTGGCCCTCGTGCCGATCCAGATCGCCGCGGACGTCGGCCAGCGCGGGCCGTTCACCGCCACGGTGCCCTTCACGGTGACCGAGCCGCGGCAGGCGTTCCTCCAGGTCTACGCGCTCAGCGCGCGTGACGGCGGCATCCTCCATCTGGCCTCCGTCGGCCTGACCGTCGCCAGGACCGGGCCGACCACCCTGCGCGAGATCGAGCCCCTGCCCGAGCAGATCGTCATCGAGCGCCCGGCCTTTGGCGCGACCGTCTCCGGCGGGCGGCTGACGGTTGCCGGCATTGCCCGCGCCAGCTTCGAGCAAACCCTGATCGTCGAGCTGCTCGACGAGTCCGGTCAGACGCTGGCCCAGGTTCCCCTGATCGTCGCCGCGCCCGACCTGGGCCAGGCCGGCCCCTTCACCGCCGACCTGGAATACACCATCGCCGTCCCCCAGGCCGGCCGCCTCGTCGTCCATGATCCGAGCGCCGCCTTCGCCGGCGACGTCCACGTGGCCTCGGTCGAATTGCGCCTGGAACCCTGACCCACCGGATAAAGGCGCAACAGGCTGCGCCCATACATCCCCCATCGGGCGCAGCAGGCCGCGCCCCTACGCCGGTGATTCCCCAATCCACAATCCGCAATCGAACGGCCGGAAATACGCCTTTTGTCCGATGACCCGGGCGCGTCAATCGCCAAAATAGATCCAGCGACCAACACCGGGGATCCACTATGCGCCCTCGCCTGCGCCAGCTGCGACATCGCCTCACCGCCCTCGTGCCGCCATTTGTCCTGCTCAGCCTGGGGCTCTACGCGGTCTGGCCCTGGCTCCGCCTGCCCGGCGGCGCCCCGCCCCCCCGCACCCTGATCGTCTACGGCTTCAGCATCACGGGCCCGGCCATGAACGACGGCATCTTCCCCGCCTTCCAGGCCCACTGGCTGGCCCAGACCGGCGAGCGCGTCGAGTTCGTCGGCTCCTTCGCCGGCTCCGGCACCATCACCAACCAGATCATCATGGGCGTCCCCGCCGATCTGGCCCTGCTCGCCCTGGAGCTCGACGCCCAGCGCCTGGTCGACGCCGGCATCCTGCCCGGGTCGACCTGGCGCGACCTGCCCCACGACGGCGTCCTCAATCGATCCCCGTTCGTCATCGCCGTCCGCCCGGGCAACCCCCTCGGGATCGGGGACTTCGCCGACCTGGCCCGGCCCGGCGTCGGCGTGGTGCACCCGGACCCGCTGACCTCCGGCGCTGCCAACTGGTCCATCCTGGCCGAGTACGGCGCCGCCGGGCGCCGGCAGCCCGCGGTGCCCGGGGCCGGCCGCGCCCAGCTGGCCGGGATCTGGGGCAACGTCGTCGCCCAGGCTGCCTCGGCCCGCGCCGCCCGCACCCAGTTTGACAACGGCTTCGGCGACGCGCTGATCACCTACGAGCAGGATCTCTGGGCGGACAGCCATGCCGGCACCTGGGCGGGCACGATCGTCTATCCCCCCAGCACCATCCTCAGCGAGCACACGCTGGTCGTCCTGGACCGCAACATCGCCCCCGACGAGCGGGACCTGGTCGACGCTTTCGTCGCCTTCCTCTGGAGCGACGCCGCCCAACGCCGCTTCGCCGACTATGGTTTCCGCAGCGTCGACCCGGCCCTCAACGCCGATCGCTTCCCGCCCATCGCGGACCCGTTCACGGTCGCCGACCTCGGCGGCTGGTCCGTCGCCCACCCGCAGATCATCGAGGCCATCTGGAAAGACCAGGTGCTCCCGGAGTTGAACCGATGACCCAGCCCGACGACACGCGCCCGGCGCGCCCACGTGTCCGCGCCGCCCTGCCGGTCGGCATCCTGCTCCTCGTCCTCCTGCCGCTCCTGCTCATGCCCCTGGCGGCCGTCTTCATCTTCGCCCTGCGCGGCGGCCTGCCGGCATTCGCCGCCGCCCTGAGCGCCGTCGACGCCCAGTTCGCCCTGCGCTTCAGCCTGCTCATTGCCTTCGTCACCGCCCTCGTCAACGCCGTCCTGGGCACCTACGCGGCCTACGTCCTGAGCAAATACCGCTTCCCCGGCAAGCGCCCCCTGGGCATCATCGTCAACCTGCCCGTGGCCATCCCCACCGTCGTCGTCGGCACCTCGCTCCTCCTGCTCTGGGGGCCCATCGGCCTCCTCGGCCAATGGCTGGTCCCGCTGGGCTGGCAGCCGATGTTCACGCCGGTCGGCGTGTTGCTGGCCCACCTCTTCGTCACCTTCCCCTACATGCTGGGCACCATCAAGCCCCTGCTCGACGAGATGGAGTCCACCTACGAGGAGGCGGCCTACACCATCGGCGCCAGCCGCTGGCAGACCTTTCGCCACGTGATCCTGCCGGCATTGCGCACCGGCCTCTTCACCGGCACGCTGCTCACCTTCGCCCACTCGCTCGGCGAGTTCGGCGCCACCGTCCTCGTCTCCGGCAACCTGCGCCTGCGCACGCAGACCGCCCCGCTCTACATCTTCGCCCAGTTCGAGGCCGGCAACATCACCCAGGCCAACGCCGTCGCCGCCGTGCTTGCCCTACTCTCGTTCGTGATCTTCTTCTTCCTCCTTCGCTACACCGACACGGGGCGCCGCGAGAAGCCGTCATGACCATCGTGCTCCAGCGGCTCTCCAAGCGCTTCGGCGATCTCTCCGTGGTCGATCGACTTTCCCTCGAGGTGGCCGACGGCGAGTTCTTCGTCCTTCTGGGCGCCAGCGGTAGCGGCAAGAGCACCGTGCTGCGCCTCGTCTCCGGCCTCATCCCGCCCGACGAAGGCGCGGTCTTCCTCCACGGCCGCGAGGTGACCCACCTGCCGCCCCAGGCGCGTGAAGTGGGCTTCGTCTTCCAAAACTACTCGATCTTTCGCCACATGAGCGTGGCCGAAAACGTCGAGTTCGGCCTCCGCATCCGGGGCGTGGGCGCCGCGGAACGGGCCCGGCGGCGCAACGAGTTGCTCGACCTGGTCGGGTTGGGCGGCCTGGGCCGGCGCTTCGCTCACCAGCTCTCCGGTGGCCAGCAGCAGCGCGTGGCCCTGGCTCGCGCCCTGGCCTACAACCCGACCGTCCTCCTGCTCGACGAGCCGTTCAGCGCCCTCGACGTCAAGATCCGGACCCAGCTGCGCCGCGTCGTGCGCCAGATCCAGCAGCAGCTCGGCCTGGCCACCATCCTCGTCACCCACGACCAGGAAGAGGCGTTCGAGCTGGCCGATCGCATCGGGGTCATGGATCGCGGCCAACTCCTGGAGATCGGCACCCCGGAGCAGATCTACCATCGGCCGCAGCACTCGTTTACAGCCACCTTCGTCGGCGCCGGTTCGCTGCTGGTGGGGCGCGTGCGCGATGACGGCGCCCACTTCGGCCCCTGGCGCCTGCCCATCCCGCCCGAGCTGCCGCACGAGGAGGGGCGGGCCGTGCAGGTGCTCATCCGGCCGGAACAGGTACGCCTGTCGGCGGAGCTGCCTCCCGACCCGGGGCCGTTCTGCGTGCAGGGAGAGGTGCTCGAGCAGACGTTCACCGGGCCGCTGCGCCGGGTGCGCCTTCGCTTTCCCCACCTGCCCCAGACGCGCCAGCTGGCGCCACCCGTGCCCTTCGGCGAGGACCGCATGCT
>JBFGLK010000449.1:0-3823 GCA_041576195.1 Promineifilaceae bacterium (SeqCode) | reverse complement strand
TGGGGTGGGGGACCTTTCGCCGCACGGCGCCGCTCATGTTGACGGCCTTCGTCATCGTCGGCTATGTGACCGTTCTGTCCCCGCAGGACCTGGTCCAGCGGTGGATCGGCCCGGACTCCGGCTGGACGGGCCTGCTGCTGGCGGAAGGCGTTGGTATGCTCCTGCCGGGCGGGCCGTATGTGGTCTTCCCGCTGATCGCCGTTCTCTACGCCAACGGTGCCGGCATTGGCGCGGCGGTGGCGATGACGGCCAGCTGGGCGACGCTGGCGCTGATCAGCGTGACGTTTGAGCTGCCGTTGATGGGCTGGCGATTTACGGCCGTGCGTTGGGGGTTGAGCCTGGCCTTCCCGTTGCTGGCCGGCGCGGCGGCCCAGTGGCTCTTCGGGGGCCTGCCGTAGAGACGTCCCACCGGGGCGTCTCCCGGTGGGGCGTCTTGACCCCTGGATAGGGCAGGGGGTTGGGCGCGCGCGTGTCAAGCCGGTGGTGGCGGGTCGCCCGACCCCAGAATAGCACCGGCGCCGCGCTTACCGGGTCCCGGGTTAGCTCCATGAAGCTCAGTTGACACCGGAAGGCATTGGGCCCGAGCGGCTCACGTGGGCCTCCTCGCCCGGGCCTTCGCGTAGCCACAAACGACCAGCGTCGGGACGCAGGTGCGGGACGTCATCGTCGTTCCGATTGACGGGGTTGCGGTAGCTGCCGGCAGACGCGGCCCGGTTGGCCGCTGCCGCCGGCCTGCGCGAGCAGGAGCTCCGCGCCGGCGCGCCGGATCTGAACCAGATGGCCCCACTCGACATTCAGGCACGCTACTTCGTATAGCGAATATTGAGAGCGGACGTCGCCGGTGTCAACCGGGGCAGGGGGTCCACCGTAGTGGATGTCTGCCCAGGCAGGCCGGGCAGATGGTTGTGGAGGAAGGTCACCAGCTCCATCAGCGGCGCCTCCTGGCTGGCGTTGGTCGGGAAGACGACCCCTGACCGCGCGTCGGGGAGCAGGTCAAAGGCGCAGTAGTTGTCGCTGAGCGTCATCCCCCCGTGGTGCTGTGCCCGGTGGCCCGGGTAGTGGCCCGTGGTCACGACCAGCCCGTAACCGGCGCTGGCATGGGCCAGAGCCCCGTCGATGTGGCAGTTGGTGATGGGGGTCAGGCCGCCGTTGCCCTCGTGGGGAAGGGCGATGGCGCCTGCCGGCATCCGCTCGGACGCGAAGGTCGTCGCCGTCATGCCCAGTGGCCGCAGCACGAGCTCCTGCACCAGGTCGTCGTGTCCGTGCGGAGCGGCCAGTGCATGGATTATCGGGTGGACGCGCGTGGGATGACCCAGAGCGACGACGCCGCTGGGCGCACCCATGATAGTCGCTCGCGCTCCGCGCCGCACAACCCTTCCTGGCTCCGTTCCCCGCGACCTCGCGCGTCCGATCCGCGTTACCGACCGCCGCGGACAGTCAGCGGCCGGACCGGGTGGGTTGGCGCCGGCGCGGTCCGGGTCAGGACCGGAATGAAAAGGCGGAAGTCAACGCGGGCAATAGAAACTACGGTGCCGGCTATGGCGGTGCCGGCGGGATTGGTGGCGGTGACGACGGCCGTGTACTCGCCGGGAGTCGAGTAGGTATAAGTCGCCATGGCCCCGAACCCTGTCGCCCCGTCGCCGAACGCCCAGGTGTAGATGACGTCACTGCCGGCGGTGATCGTGGCCGTCAGGGTGGTCGGTTGACCCAACACGGTCGGGCCGTCGTTATTGGCTTGGAGGCCGGCAATTGGAGTGACGACGAGCGTCGTCACGGCGGTGGCCCCGGTCGTGCTGTAGCCCTCGCCGGCCGATACCCGATAGTCGTCGTTCGTGATCGACGCCGTCGCCGTGACCACAAGCAGGCGTGTGATCACGGCGCCCGGGTTCATGGCGCCGACGACCCAACTCGCGATACCGTTGGCCACCGTGCCACCGCTCACATGGCTTGCCCCGAATGGGACGGTATCCGTCAGAATAACGTTGGTGACGCTAATGGGCATCGGGTTCGTGATCACCAGAGTGTAGGTGATGAACTCGCCGGCGAGGGCCATGGCCGGTCCACGCTTGTCCAGCCACAGACCGGGCCATCCGCGCTCGAGCGCGCCGATGTCACAGTGGGCCACGCCGTCGCCGTCGCCGTCGACCGGTCGCGCAGCGCCACGCTGGTCGTCGAGGGGACAAACGGAATCGTCCCCCGCGTCGAGGGCCGGGCTCTGTCTGGAGGGGGCATGGGTGGCCGTGGGGCCGCCGTGGTAGCTCAGGGGGCTCAACTGGGGATCCGTATTGACCCGATCGCCCGGCGCGTCTAAACCACACGTGTCGTCGCTATCCAGGTTATGGCCGCCAGACGTGAGCGGGGCGTTGCAGTTCTCGTCTTCGCCACCGGCGACGATGCTGTTGATCAGGGTGATTGAGCCCTGGACGTAGAAGTTGTCGCCCCTGGGCACGACGCTGGATCCCGTGGCCACGTTGTTGGCGATGGTGCCGTGGGTCACCGTCAGTGTCGCCCCGCCTGCATTGTAGACGCCGCCGCCGGACAGGGCCCAGTTGCCGCTGAGCGTGCTGTTGATCAGGGTCAGGGTGCCGGCGGTGTTGGCCAGGCCGCCGCCATTGCTGCCGAAGTCCAGCATGCGTGCTTCATTGCCGCTGATCGTGCTCGCCGTCACCGTCATGACGCCGCTGTTGCCGATGCCGCCGCCCAGGGCGTCGCCGCTCGCCAGGTTACCGGCGATGGTGGTGGCCACGACACTCATGACGCCGTTGTTCTGGATGCCGCCGCCGAAGCTATGGCCAACATTGTGGGAAACCGTGCTGCTGATGACGGTCATGAAGCCGTAGTTGAGCAACCCGCCGCCGCCGACGCCGAAGGCGTTGTTGGCCGTGATCGTCATCTGGCTGAGCGTGACGGTGGCGCCGGGCGTGCAGTTGCAGATGCCCGCGCCCCCACCGCCGAGCTCGCCGTTCCGCACGGTCATCCCGGACAAGGCTACAGTGTGGCCGGGGACCGTGCGGACATCGAACACGCGGTCGATCTGGCCGCCATCGACGATGGTGCTGCCGGCGCCGGCGCCGACGAGCGCGAGGCTCTCGGTGATGTTTAGATCCCCAACGGAGGCGTCACCCGAGCCAGCCACCGTCAGCGTGAAGGTGCCAGGAGGAAGCTCGATCGTGTCGGTCCCGTCCAGGTCGTTGGCTTCCATCACCGCGGCGCGCAAGGTGCAAATGCCGTTTCCGGCCCCGGTCTCGCAGATGCCGTCACCGGGGTTAGCGTCGGGGGCATCGGCAGTGGAATTCACGGTGAGAATGAGTTGGGCGCTGGCGGGCGGCAGCCTGATGCTGAAGAGGGCGGCCAGGACCGACAGAGCCAGCTGCAGGGAAACGACAACGGCACCGGGTCTCATGGTTGGGCTCCGTTTTGAATGGCGTTAAGGTCGGGCTCCCCTGTGTCCCATCATGACGCGTGATGACGATCGCCGGTGGGACTGGGCTCCAATGCCCGAAGCATAGATCGATTGTCAGGGCGGGGGAAGTGACGTTCTTCGTGACTTTGCTGCCGGTGGCTGAAGCACGCCCGAACACACTATACTTAAACTAACTTGCATTAAGTTAACTAACTTTCACATTAAGCCTGCCGCCAGCCCGACCGCGCTGGCCCTTTCGCCCTGCCCTGAGGACTCCATTTGCCGGAATCTGACGAGCTGTGGTGGATTTAGGCAAATCCTGGCGCGGGCTCTACCTATTAGACTGACCGTTTTCGCAACCAGGGTGGATGCTCGCGATGAGTGACCGGCCGGCCCCTACAATTCCCTCCGACGACCACG
>JBFGLK010000448.1:0-3837 GCA_041576195.1 Promineifilaceae bacterium (SeqCode) | reverse complement strand
AGGCCGAGCACGCCCACCAGGGCCGGGTTAAAGGCGCCCAGCAGCCGGTAGCCGTGCGCCGCCTGCCGCGCCAGGCGGGCGCGGAACAGCGCCTCGTCGAGATGCGGGCGCAACTGGCGCAGCACCGCGAAGGCGGCGCCCAACTCCTCGGGCGCGATCAGGCGGATCTTCAGCTCGTGCCTCATGTCGTCTCCCAGACCCCGCAGGTCTTTGAGACCTGCAGGATCTACTACCACCGGAGAGCTTACCCCAGCCGGGCCGTCGCGACCATAAGCAACTGTCCACGATTCAGCCCCGGCGCTGTTGCCTGGGGATGCGCGCCAGTGACCGGGCGCCGCGTCATCCGTGTGGGCGCGCCCGCGTGTGGGCGCGCCCGCGCCCTCGCCGCCACGGGCCTGAGGCCCGGACCAGCGGCCCGGCCGGTTGACGCCCACCGGGCAAACGAGTACACTCACTCGCAAGCGCATATGACCAACTCATCCAGAGAGGCGGAGGGACCGGCCCGTTGATGCCTCGGCAACCCCCACTTAAGCGGCAGGTGCCAAGTCCGGCGGACGCCCGTGAGGCGCCCGAGAGATGAGAGCCACGATATCGGCCTCTCATCCAGTGTGAGAGGCTTTTGGTTTGTCAGTTCGTTGGAACGTTCGTTTGTTGGTTGGCTGGTGTGCCAGTCTCGTCGGTGCCCGACCAACCAACTAACCAACTAACCATCCAACGTACTACCCACCCACTCATGTCCAGAACCACCCTCCTCATCGATCAACTCGCCCGGCGCATCCTCGTCATGGACGGGGCGATGGGCACGATGATCCAGAGCTATCGGCTCGGCGAGGCCGAGTTCCGCGGCGACCGATTCGCCGCCTGGCCCCACGATGTGCGCGGCAACAACGAGCTGCTCAGCCTGACGCGCCCGGACGTCGTCCAGGCCATCCACCAGGCCTACCTGGAGGCCGGCGCTGACATCATCGAGACGAACACGTTCAACGCCAACGCCATCTCCCAGGCCGACTATGGCCTGGAGGCGCTCGCCTATGAAATGAACCTGGGGGCGGCGCGGTTGGCCGTCGCCGCCCGAGATGCCTTCGAAGCCGCACACGGCAGTCCGGGCACCCGCTTCGTGGCCGGCGCCCTGGGGCCGACCAACAAGACCGCCTCCATCTCGCCGGACGTCAACGATCCCGGAAAGCGCAACGTCAGCTTTGACGAGCTGGAAGCGGCCTATTACGACGCGGCCCGCGGGCTGCTGGAGGGCGGCGTCGACATCCTCCTGGTGGAGACGATCTTCGACACGCTGAACGCCAAGGCGGCCATCTACGCGCTGCGGCGGCTTTTCGACGAGACGGGCACACGCCGCCCGCTCATGATCTCCGGCACGATCACCGATGCCAGCGGGCGCACCCTCTCGGGCCAGACGGTCGAGGCGTTCTGGAACGCGGTGGCCCACGCCGAGCCCCTCATCGCCGGGCTGAACTGCGCCCTGGGGGCGCGCGAGATGCGCCCCTACATCGAGGAGATGAGCCGGATTGCCGGCACCTACGTGAGCGTTTACCCCAACGCCGGCCTGCCCAACGCCTTCGGCGAGTACGACGAGACGCCGGACATCACCTCCGCCATCCTGCGCGACTTCGCCGAGCGCGGCTGGGTTAACGTCGTCGGCGGCTGCTGCGGCACCACTCCGGCCCACATCCGGGCCATCGCCACCCAGGTGCGCGACCTGCCGCGCCGCCACGTGCCCGTCATCCCCCCCGTCTGTCGCCTCAGCGGTCTGGAGCCGCTCAACATCACCCGCGAGCTCAACTTCGTCAACATCGGCGAGCGTACCAACGTCACCGGCTCGCGCCGCTTCGCCCGCCTCATCCGCGACGGGCACTACGAGGAAGCGCTGGCGGTCGCCCGCCAGCAGGTGGAGAACGGCGCCCAGATGATCGACGTCAACATGGACGAGGGGATGCTGGACGCCGAAGCGGCGATGACCACCTTCCTGAACCTCGTGGCCACCGAGCCGGACATCGCCCGAGTGCCCATCGTCGTCGACTCGTCGAAGTGGTCCGTGATCGAGGCCGGCCTCAAGTGCGTCCAAGGTAAGCCGGTCGTCAACTCGATCAGCCTCAAGGAGGGCGAGGCGGCCTTCATCCACCAGGCGACGCTGGCCCGGCGCTATGGCGCGGCGGTCATCGTCATGCTGTTCGACGAGCAGGGGCAGGCGGACACGCTGGCGCGCAAGACGGCCATCGCCGAGCGCGCCTATCGCGTGCTCACGGAGAAGGTGGGTTTCCCACCGCAGGAGATCATCCTCGATCCCAACATCTTCGCCGTGGCCACGGGCATCGAGGAGCACAACGAGTACGCCCTCGCCTACCTGGAGGCCGTCCGCTGGATCAAGGCGCACCTGCCGCACGCGCTGGTCAGCGGCGGCCTGAGCAACCTGTCGTTTTCGTTTCGCGGTAACGATGGCGTGCGCGAGGCGATGCACGCCGCCTTCCTCTACCACGCTATCCGTGCCGGCATGGACATGGGCATCGTCAACCCCGGCCAACTCGCGGTCTACGACGAGATCGAGCCGGCGCTGCGCGAGCGGGTCGAGGACGTTCTCTTCAACCGCCGCCCCGACGCCACCGAGCGCCTGGTGGCCATCGCCGATCGGGCGCGCGGCACGCGCCAGGAGAGCCGCGTCGATTTGACCTGGCGGGAGGCGCCGGTGGCCGAGCGGCTGGTGCACGCCCTCGTCCACGGCATTGGCGACTACATCGTCGCGGACACCGAGGAGGCGCGCCTGGCGGCCGAACGACCCATCGAGGTCATCGAGGGACCGCTGATGGATGGCATGAACGTCGTCGGCGACCTCTTCGGGGCCGGCAAGATGTTCTTGCCCCAGGTGGTCAAGTCGGCCCGCGTGATGAAGCAGGCGGTGGCCCACCTGGTCCCCTTCATCGAGGCGGAGCAGACGGGTCCGAGCAGCAATGGCGCGGGCAGGGTCCTGCTGGCCACGGTCAAGGGGGACGTGCACGACATCGGCAAGAACATCGTCGGCGTGGTGCTCGCCTGCAACGGCTACCAGGTGATCGACCTGGGCGTGATGGTGCCGGCACAGAAGATCCTGGAGACGGCGCGGCGGGAACGGGTTGACCTGATCGGCCTCAGCGGCCTCATCACCCCCTCGCTGGAAGAGATGCGCCACGTGGCCCGGGAAATGGAGCGCGAAGGGTTCGACCTGCCCTTGCTCATCGGTGGGGCGACCACTTCGAAGATCCACACCGCCGTCAAGATCGCGCCCGAATACCGGCGCGGGCCGGTGATCCACGTCGTCGACGCCTCGCGCGCCGTCGGCACGGCCTCGCGCCTGCTCAACGCCGAGCAGCGCCCCCTCCTGACGGCGGCGGTGAGCGCGGAGTATGAGGGACTGCGCCGGGCCCATGCCGGCAAGCGCGCCCGCTCCGAGCTCATCCCTCTGGCGGAGGCGCGGCGCAACCGCTTCCAACCCGACTGGGCCGCCTACACGCCGCCTCGCCCGGGCTTCCTCGGCCTTCAGGTGTTCGACGGCTACGACCTGGCCGAGCTGCGCCGCTACATCGACTGGACCCCGTTCTTCCGAGTCTGGGAGATCGTGGGCAAGTTTCCCCACATCTTCGACGATCCCGTGGTCGGGGCAATGGCCCGGTCGCTCCACCGGGACGCGGAGGCGATGCTCGATTGCGTCGTCACGGAGGGCTGGCTGACCGCCCGGGGTGTCATCGGCTTCTATCCAGCCCACGCCGTCGGCGACGACATCGTCATCTTCGCCGACGACCGGCGCGCGGAGCCCATCGACACGGTGCACACGCTGCGGCAACAGATGGT
>JBFGLK010000447.1:0-3851 GCA_041576195.1 Promineifilaceae bacterium (SeqCode) | reverse complement strand
ATCAGGTCTTCGACGCTGATGTCGTCCTGCTGGTCGTAGTTGTCGATCAGGTAGGTGATGGCGTCGCAGATCTCGCTCAGGTTGTGCGGCGGCACATTGGTGGCCATGCCGACGGCGATACCGGAGGAGCCGTTGAGGAGGAAGTTGGGCAGGCGTGCCGGCAGGACCACCGGCTGTTGCTCGCTGCCGTCGAAGTTGTCCTCGAAGTCGACCGTGTTCTGGTCGATGTCTTGCAGTAGCTCCATGGCCAGCCGGCTCAGGCGGGCCTCGGTGTAGCGCATGGCCGCGGCCCCGTCCCCGTCGACGCTGCCGAAGTTGCCCTGGCCGTCGACCAGAGGGTAGCGGAGCGAGAACTCCTGGGCCATGCGCACCATGGCGTCGTACACGGCCACATCGCTATGGGGGTGGTATTTGCCCAGCACCTCGCCGACGATACGCGCGCTTTTGCGGTGAGGGCCCGTCGGGCGCACGCCCATGTTGTTCATGGCGAAGAGGATGCGGCGGTGGTCCGGCTTGTGGCCGTCCCGCGCATCGGGCAGGGCCCGGGCCACGATCACGCTCATGGCGTAGTCGAGGTAGGCGCTGCGCATTTCCCGATTGATGTCGACGCTGGTTACCGTGCCAATGTCCAAGTGAAACCTCCGCACCGAGCGGTTGGCGCGCCTGTCGCCCGCGGGCTGTTGAGCGAGCCCGCCGGTCCTGCGGGCGGTGGCCAAAAAGGGCGCCCATGCTCGCCGTCAGATACCCGGTAAAATAACAAAATGCCACCGCGCGGTGGGTGGCATTTCACCCAGACAATTATACCCTTGTCGCCCTGTTTTTGCGAGGTCGCCAGGGGCTGCCGGGGAGAAGCCCCGGCGGTGTCCCGGCAGTCCCGTCACGGCCGGTAGGCTTCCGGGGAGATTCCCCGGCACTGTCCGATGAGCACCCTCACTCCCACGTCCCATCCAGGCGTCAACCAGGCGCTGCGCGCGCTCCTCGCCGGGGCGCGCAAGGCGCTGGGCGACGCCTTCGTCGGCCTCTATCTCCACGGCTCGCTGGCAGGCGGCGACTTCGATCCGGGCCGCAGCGACGTCGACTTTCTGGTAGTCACGCGGGCGCCGCTGCCCGACGCCACCGTCGACAGGCTGCGGGTGATGCACGCCCGGTTGTCGGGCAGCGGCCTGCGCTGGGTAACGCGGCTGGAGGGGACGTACCTGCCCCGGGTCGCGCTGCGCCGATACGATCCCGGGCACCCTGCCTTTCCCTCGCTCCGCGTGGACGGAACCGTCGCTCTGGATCGTCACGACCGCGGCTGGGTCATTCAGCGTCACATCTTGCGGGAGCGCGGGGTGGTCGTGGCTGGGCCGTCGATCGGGCCGCTCATCGACCCCGTCGGACCGGATGACCTGCGCGCGGCCACGCGCGCGGTCTTGGCCGGGTGGTGGGCTCGGCAACTGGAGGACCCGGCGTTGCTGCGGACGAGCGAATACCAGGCGTACGCCATCTTGACGATGTGTCGCGCGCTATACACGCTCGAGCACGGCGCCGTCAGTTCCAAGACCAGAGCCGCGCACTGGGCGCTGGCGCACCTGCCGGATCGCTGGCGCCCGCTGATCGCGCTTGGGCTCGCCTGGCGCCACGGGACGGACTGGGATCGCCTGGAAGAGACGCTGGCGTTCATGCGCTTCGTCATGCGATAGGCTTCCGGGGAGATACCCCGGGAGTCGCCCCCGGGGCGGAACCGAACTCTCCCAATGGACGTCTGATCGATATCAACGCCGACCACGCGTCCGATCAGGAGAGTCCACCATGAAGCGGAGATTAATCACCCCCCTGCTGTCCCTCATCCTCGGCCTGCTTGCCCTGGCGCCCGGCGCCGCCGCCCAGGAGATCATGCCCCCTATCCCGCCGGAGCCGCCCATCTGGCGCTTCGACGGCCTGCGCGTCGACTATCAACGCGTCGACGTCACCATCGCCAACCAGGTGGCCACCACCCACGTCGACCAGCTCTTCGTCAACGACAACGACTGGATGATCGAAGGCACCTACCTCTTCCCCCTGCCGGCAGACGCCACCGTCTCTCAGCTGACCATGTGGGTCGACGGCCAGGCGATCGAGGCCAAGATCCTCGAGCGGGACGAGGCCCGGGCCATCTACGACGAGATCGTGCGCCAGCTACGCGACCCCGCCCTGCTCGAGTACGTGGGCACCCGCGCCATCCAGGCCAACGTCTTCCCCATCCCGCCCCGCTCCGAACGCCGCATCGAAATCGAGTACAGCCACGTGCTGCCGGCAGACAACGGCCTGATCCGGTTCGTCTACCCCCAATCCACCAGCCTCTACACCAACGTGCCCCTCGACGAACAACGCATCCGCGTCGCCCTCACCTCCAACGACGCCATCCGCGCCGTCTACTCGCCCAGCCACGCGGTCTCCATCGACCGTGACGGCGAGTTCCGGGCCGTGATCGGCTACGAGGCCGCCAACGTGACGGCGGACCAGGATTTCGAGCTCTTCTATACGGTCTCGCCCGAGAACATCGGCCTCAACCTGCTGAGCTTCAAGGAAGCCGGCGCCGACGGTTTCTTCCTGCTGCTGGTCGCCCCCAGCGTCCAGGTGGACGAGGACGAGATCGTGGCTCGCGACATCATCCTGGTGCTCGACACCTCCGGCTCGATGGAGGGCGAGAAGCTGGCCCAGGCCAAGGAGGCCGCCCGCTACGTCGTCGATCATCTCAACCCGGGCGATCGCTTCAACATCGTCGCCTTCAGCACCGGCACGCGTAGCTTCCAGTCCCGGCTCGTGCCGGCAGCCGACGCCCGCCGCGCCGCCGGCCAGTTCATCGACGGCCTCGAGGCCGTGGGCGGCACCAACATCAGCCAGGCGCTGCTCGAAGCCATGGGCCAGGCAGACCCGGAACGCCCGCTGACCGTGCTCTTCCTCACCGACGGGCTGGCCACCGAAGGGATCGTGGACACCGACCAGATCCTGCGTGCCCTGGGTCAGACGGCGCCCGCCAGCGCCCGTCTCTTCCCCTTCGGCGTCGGCGACGACGTCGACACCTTCCTGCTGGACGGCCTCGCCCAGGCGCATCGTGGCACGACGATGTACGTGCGCCCCGGCCAGGCGGTCGACGAGGCGGTCAGCAGCTTCTACGCCCGGGTGAGCACGCCGGTCCTGTCCGACATCAGCCTGGACTATGGCGGCATCATCGTGGAACAGATCTACCCGGCGACGCTGCCCGATCTCTTTGCCGGCACGCAGCTCATCATCGCCGGCCGCTACCGCGACGGCGGCCCGGCCACCATCACGCTCAACGGCACGGTCAACGGCCGGCCCCAGTCCTTCAGCTACCCGGACAACCGCTTCGCGGTAAGCGGCGGCGACCCCTTCATCCCCCGCCTCTGGGCCACCCGGGCCATCGGCCACCTGCTGAACGAGATCCGGCTCAAGGGCGAAAACGCGGAGCTGGTGCAGAGCGTGGTCAACCTGAGCATCCGCTACGGCATCATCACGCCCTATACCAGCTACCTCATCGAGGAAGACGACATCTTCACCCAGACCGGCCGCCAGAACATCGTGGAAGAGGCCGCGGAGCTGTTCGGTGCGCCGGCGCCGGCCAGCGGCCGGGAAGCCGTCGACCGCGCCGACGCCGTCGGCGCCATGGCCGAAGCCGAAGCGCCGCTGCCCGCGCCCATGGCCACGGCCGCGCCCGGCCTGGCCGGCGAAGGGGCCGTGACGAGCCCCGTCCAGGTGGTCGGTAGCCGCACCTTCGTCATGCGCCAGGGCTTTTGGACCGACACGACCTACGACGCCGACGCCATGACGCCACAGCCGGTCGCCTTCGCCGGCGACGCCTACTTCGACCT
>JBFGLK010000446.1:0-3853 GCA_041576195.1 Promineifilaceae bacterium (SeqCode) | reverse complement strand
TTCCGATCCTGCGCGATGCCGGCATCCCGGCGCTGATGGTCGTCCACGACTATAAGCTCATCTGCCCCAACTATCGTCTCTACACGAAGGGTGCGTTTTGTACGCGCTGCGTTGCCGGCCACGCCTGGCATGCCGTCCGCCACCGCTGCCAGCAAGACTCGCTGGGCGCCAGCCTGGTCGTGGCCGCGGAGACCAGCCTACACCGGCGCCTGCGCGCCTATCGCGGCATTCAACTCCTTCTGGCGCCCAGCCGCTTCCTCCACGCGATGCTCCGGCGCGGCGGCTGGCCCCATAACCAGATCGCCCACCTGCCCCACGCCACGCCCACGCCACCGGCCGAGTCCTTGGGCGGCGAGCGGCACGGCGTCCTCTTCGTCGGCCGGCTAACAGCCGAGAAAGGGGGCGACACGCTGCTAGACGCCGCCATCCGCCTGCCGGACATACCGTTTACCCTTGTTGGCGACGGCCCGGAGGCCGCCCGGCTGCGCCGTCGCGCCCCGGTCAACGTCCGCTTCGCCGGTCGGCTGCCAGCCGCGGATGTCGCCGAGCACTACCGGCACGCCGCCGTTTCGGCGGTCCCCTCGCTCTGGCCCGAGCTCTTTGGCCTGACCGCGCTGGAGGCGTTAGCGCACGGCGTGCCAGTCGTGGCCAGCGCGGTGGGTGGCCTGCCGGAAGTCGTCGAACACGAACAGACCGGCTTGCTCGTGCCCCCGGGGGACGCCGGCGCCCTCGCCGGCGCCGTCGCCCGCCTCGCGACCGATCCCGAGCTCGCCAAACGGTTGGGCGCCGACGGCCGACGGCGCGCCGCCGAACGTCACGACCGGGGCCGCTACCTGACCGCCCTCGTCGGCCACCTGGAAGCAGCCCAGGCCAGGTGACAATCGTCAGGCCGGAGACGTTACTTTATGCACTGCTGGCAGGCCCTTGATTGGATAGACTGGAATCGACAGGCAGATGTACGCCGCCTTGTCTGGCGCGGCATCCCGTATTGAGGAACGACATGAGCAAACGAAAACGACCGGTCCGGCGCGTGGCCCGCGGCCGGCGCCAGACGACAAACTGGCCGGTCATCATTGGCGGCGTCACACTGGGCGCGGTGGCGCTCTTCGCGCTACTGTACCTGGCCCTGCGCGAGCCGGAAGTGCGCACCCTGACCGCGTATTGCCAGGCCAACCCGGAGCGCTGTGTCGCCGAGGGTGAGGCGGGTGCGCCGGTGACCATCGTCGAAGTGTCTGATTATGGCTGTAGCCATTGCCGCGACTTCAACCTGGAAAAGGCCGAGGTCATCGCGCAGCAATACGTCGCTGCCGGCATCGTCGAGTGGGTAATCCTTCCCTTTGCCTTGCGCGACGAGACCGCCCAGGCGGCCGAGTCCTCCCTGTGCGCCCGGGACCAGGGCGCTTTCAACGCCTATCATCGCGCCCTGTTCGAGCTGCAGACGACGTCCCTGGCGTTCACGCGCGACGGCTATCTGGCAGCTGCCCAGACCGCCGGCGTCGAGGACCTGGAGCGGTTCACCGGCTGCGTCGACTCTCGAGAGCACCGGGAGACCGTCAATGCCAATCGCCTCATCGCTCGCCAGAACGGTGTCAACGGCACGCCGACATTCTTCATCAACGACCGGGCGCTGGGCGGCAACGTGCCGCTGAGCACGTTCGACCAGCGCATCAACAGCGCGCTCCAGGGCTCGTGACATGGTCGGACGCCCCTTCGATTGGCGCCTCCGCCTCATCCAGCTGCTGGCCGTGCCGGGCCTGTTGATCGCCTTCTACCTGTTGCTCTTCCACAACGGCGATCTGGTCTCCATCTGCCCGCCGAGCGGGTGGGAGGATTGCGGCATCGTCAGTGGGCCCGAGGGGCGATTCTCGTCGGTTGGGCCCATTCCGGTGGCACTGATCGGCCTGATTGGCTACGCCGTCATCTTCGCCGTCGTCTGGCTGTCGGACTGGTCGGAGTGGATCTCGCTTAATGCCGGGCCGCTTCTGGCGACGCTCATCGGGCTCGCCTTTCTGTTCTCAGTCGGGCTGACGGCCCTGGAGGTCTTCGTATTGCGCGCCATCTGCCGCTACTGCGTCGTCTCGGCCGTGATCGTGGCCGTGATGTTGGTGTTGGCAGTTGGCCACGTGCGCCAGGAAGCGCGCGAAGCCGTCTCTTGACATCCGGGCGGGCACGCGCCGCCGTCGCAGATTGGAATGTTCCGGGCAAAGCTACCTGGCGCCAACGGGCAGGGCAGTTGCTCCGAGGAGACATCGATTCATGAAAGAAGAAGTCGTGGGAGAGTGGATGAGCACAGAGGTCATCTCTATCCTGCCCGAGACGACGCTGCCGGAAGCGCACCGAATCATGACCGAGAATCGCATTCGCCGACTCCCGGTCGTCCAGGACGGGCAGCTCGTGGGCATCGTCACGCTTGGTGATGTGCGGGAGGCGGAGCCTTCCAACGCAACGACGCTGAGCATCTGGGAGCTGAACTACATCTTGAGCCGCCTGTGTATCTCCGAGATCATGACGCCAGACCCGCTGACCATTTCAATCCAGGCATCCGTGCGCGAGGCGGCGCACGTTATGCTAACGAACAAGGTGAGCGGCCTGCCCGTCGTCGACGAGGCAGGGCGCGTGGTCGGCATCATCACGGAGTCAGACATCTTCCGCATGGTGGCGCGGGACTGGAGCCGCTAGGCCGGACCCGACCGGATCGGCTAGTAGCTTGGGAGGCGGCGCGGGTCCGCTGTCGCCTGCCGGCAGCGCCTGGGGGCCTTCCAGAGGAAAAGAGGTGGCGAGAATGGAATTCGGCGTACCTCGCGAAGTGCGGGATCTCGAGAGCCGAGTCGGCCTGACACCCGCCGGCACGCAAGCGCTGACCCAGGCAGGCCATACCGTGTATGTGGAGACAGCCGCCGGCGCCAGCGCCGGTTTTAGCGATGCGCACTACGAGCGCGCCGGCGCCAGCATCGTCTTCTCAGCTCAAGAAGCGTATGGGCGGGCCGACGTCGTCGTCAAGGTCACGCGACCGGCAGCCCGTGAACATGACCTCTTCCGACACGGGCAGGCTATCGTCTCGTTCTTGCACTTGCCCGTATCCTCGCCGGACCTGCACCACGCCCTGGCTGGCTACGAGATCACGGCCATCGCCTACGAGCTGCTAGAGGAGGATGACGGTTTCCGGCCTTTGCTGATCCCCATGAGCGAAATCGCCGGCCGCCTGGCCCCAATCATCGCCGGCCAGCTGCTGATGAACACCCACGGCGGACGTGGCACCCTGCTCAGCGGCATACCCGGCGTTACCCCGGCGGCGATCGGCATCCTGGGCGGCGGGACGCTGGGCATCAACGCCGCCAGGGCGTTTCTGGGCCTCGGGTGCCAGGTGACGGTGCTGGACCGGGACCTGCGCAAGCTGCAGTTGATCGACGCCATGTTCGAGGGCCGCGTCAACACGATGATGTCCAACGACTACACGCTGGGCAAAGTCATCGGTTTTGTGGACGTGCTGATCGGGTGCATCCTGGCGCCGGGCCGGCGCGCGCCGGTCCTGGTGACGCGCGATATGGTGAAGAGCATGCGAAAGGGCTCGGTCATCGTCGACTTTTCCATCGACCAGGGGGGATGCGTGGAGACTAGCCGGCCGACCACCCTGCGCGTACCGACCTTCGTCGCCGAGGGCACGGTGCACTACTGCGTGCCGAATCTGACCTCGTCGGTAGCGCGCACGACGAGCTACGCTATCACGAACGCGGCCCTGCCCTACCTTTTGTCGCTGGGAGAACACGGCTGGCCGGACGTGCTGCGGCACAGCCCGGCGTTGCGCCGGGGCATCAACCTCTACGAGGGCAAGATGGCTCACGCCGACGTCGCC
>JBFGLK010000445.1:0-3858 GCA_041576195.1 Promineifilaceae bacterium (SeqCode) | reverse complement strand
TCGCTCGGCCTGCCCGGGCTGAATGGCTTCGTCGGCGAGTTCATGATCAGCCGGGCCGCCTGGGGGCCCTTCCCGGTACAGCTGGCCCTCTCGATGATCGGCCTGCTGATGACCGGCGCCTACATCCTAAAAGGGATCGGCCAGACGCTGCACGGCCCCCTTAACGAAACGTGGCGCGGCCTGACGGACATGAACCTGCGTGAGCATCTGGTCATCTGGCCGCTCATGGTGCTTATGCTGAGTCTGGGCCTGTGGCCACAATGGCTCCTGGCGATCATCAACGACACGGTCACCCGCATCTTTAGCTAGCGGTCGCGACAACGGGAACCCTTCGCATGGACGTTCAGTTTCCCTTTCTCTCGGTGATAACGCTGTCGCCAATCGCGGCGGCCATCGTCATCCTCTTGCTGCCAAAGGAGCGCGGCGAGAACGCGCGCATGATGGGCCTGGCGGCCATGATCCTGGGCCTGGTCCTGTCGGCGTACGTCTACTTCTCGTTCAACGCCAACCTACCGGCTGCCGGCACGCCCTGGGCCGACACGCTGGCCTTCGTCGAAGAGGTCCCGTGGGTGCCCAGCATCGGGCTGAACTACATCATGGGCGTCGACGGGCTCAGCGCCACCCTGGTGCTGCTGACGTCCATCGTCGGCCTGGGCGGCGTGCTCATCTCCTGGGGGATCGACGACCGGCCACGGGAGTTCTTCGCCTTCTTCATGCTCCTGGTGGCCGGCGTGCAGGGCGTCTTCGTGGCCGTCGACGCCTTCCTGCTCTTCTTCTTCTACGAGCTGGCCGTTCTACCGATGTACATCCTCATCGTCATCTGGGGCTGGAAGGAGACGCGAGAGTACGCGGCGATGAAGCTGACGCTTTACCTGCTCCTGGGCAGCTTCTTCGCCCTGATCGGCTACCTGGTCATGTACTTCGTCTTGCCGGAAATCGGCCTGCCCAGCTCGTTTGACCTCCGCATTTGGTCTGAGGCTGACTTCCCCCTGGCGCAGCAAATCGGCTGGTTTATGCCTGTCTTCCTCGGCTTCGGCGTCCTTGCCGGCCTCTGGCCGTTCCACAACTGGTCGCCGGATGGCCACGTCGCCGCGCCCACGGCGGTCTCCATGATCCACGCCGGTGTGCTGATGAAGCTGGGCGCCTACGCGGCGATGCGCGTGGCGGTGCAGATGATGCCGGCAGGAGCCGTCTACTGGTTCCCGGCCATCATTCTGCTGTCGACGGTCAACGTCGTCTACGGTTCGCTGGTGGCCATGCGCCAGCGAGACATGAAATATCTGATCGGCTACTCGAGCGTCAGCCACATGGGCCTGGTGGCCATGGGCTTTGCCACGATGAACGCCGCGGGCTACCTGGGTGCCGGCATCCAGATGGTCAGCCACGGCATCATGACCGCTCTCTTCTTTTCCGTCGTGGGCATGATCTACGACCGCGCCCACACGCGCGACATGGACACGCTCAAGGGGATGATGAAAGCCCTGCCGTGGGCCATGGTCGCCTTCGTCATCGGCGGCCTGGTCTCCATGGGCATGCCCGGCCTGTCGGGCTTCGTGGCCGAGTTCCCCATATTGCTCGGCGTCTGGCGTGGCGGCGACCTGAACCTGAGCGGCACGTTCCTCGGCTTGAACCCGGCCCAGTATTATCCGGTGATCGCCATTCTGGCCTCGACCGGCATTGTCGTGACGGCCGCCTACATCATCCGGGCGATTGGGAGCGTCTTTTTCGGCGACTACGACGAGCACAAGTGGCACGACATGCGCGCGCTGTTGGGCATCGATAAGTTGACCCTGGGCATGTTCGCCACACTGCTGATCGTCATCGGCGTCTTCCCGTCGGTCATCGCCCCCATCGTGGAGTCCGGCGTGGCGCCGGTGGTCGCCCGACTGCAAGAGGCGCAGCAGCTGCTCGGGGACGGGACCATCGTGCAATCCGCCACGAGTCTCCTGCGCTGGCTTGGAGGTGCTGGATGAATCCAGAGACCCTGACGAGTTTCCTGGCGCTGGCACCGGAAATCGGCCTGCTGGTCCTGTTGGTGGCAATCCTGGCCTATGATCGTACCCGGGCGCCGGAGGATCGGCGGCGTGTGGGTCTGCTCTCGGCCTGGGGCTTCTTCGTAATCCTGCTCCTGACGCTGGGGCTGTGGGTGTTCGCCAATGAACCGGGACGCGGGCCGATCATCCTGTGGGGCGGCATGATGCGGCATGACCTGGTGTCGCTGATCTTCCGGGTGATGTTCCTGGTTGCCGGCATGCTCGTCAGCCTCATCGCCATGGATCTCGAGGCCCTCCATAGCGGCGAGTTCTACGCCCTCCTCGTCACCTCGACGCTTGGCTTCAATATGATGGCCAGCGCCGGCGACCTGATCATGTTGTTTGTCGCGCTGGAGACGGCCAGCATCTCGCTTTACGTCCTTGGCGGCTACGCGACCAGCAATCAGTTCTCGGCCGAGGCCGGCATGAAGTACTTCATCTACGGCGCCTTCGCCTCGGCCGTCATGCTCTATGGCATGAGCCTGCTATATGGCCTCACCGGGGCGACCAACCTTCTGGAGATCGCCGCGCTCATCCGCGCCGGCGGCTACAACTTGGGCGTCCTGCTGGCCTCGGTGCTTATTCTGGTCGGCTTTGGCTTCAAGATCTCCGTAGTCCCCTTCCCCTTCTGGGCGCCCGACGTCTACGAAGGGGCGCCGACCGCCGTCACCGCCTACCTGTCGACCGCCTCCAAGGCCGCCGGCTTCGCCGTCGTCATGCGGGTCCTGATGGGCGGCACGCTCGGCATCCCAGACAGCACCAACCCCTGGTGGGCAATGCTCGTGGCCATCTGTATCGTCACCATGACGCTGGGCAACTTCCTGGCCATCTTCCAGTCCAACATCAAGCGCCTGCTCGCCTATTCGAGCATTGCTCAGGCGGGCTACATGCTTATCGGTGTGGTGACCCTCAGCCCGGATGGCACGGGCGCCGCCATGTTCTACCTGCTCATGTACGTCTTCACGAACGTGGCGGCGTTCGGTGTGGTCATTCTCGCGGCCAACGCGACTGGCTCGGAGCGTCTGGTCGACCTCTCCGGGCTCAGCCGGCGCTCGCCCTGGCTGGCCCTGGCCATGCTCTTCGCGCTACTGTCCCTGGGCGGCATTCCGCCCACGGCCGGCTTCTTCGGCAAGTTCTTTCTCTTCAAGGCGGCGATCGACCAGGGCCTGTGGGTGCTGGCATTCATCGGTATCCTGAACGCCTTCGTCGCTCTCTACTACTACCTGTCGGTTGCCAAGTACATGTACCTCTATCGGTCGGACGAGGACGACCAGCCCATCCCGATTTCCCGAGCCGCCAAGGTGGCCCTGGCCACGACGATCGTGGCAGTGCTCTACCTCGGCATCGCCGCCGGACCCGCCTTCGAGTGGACGCGATCGGCGGCGATCTTCTTCTTCACGGGCTAACGGCGACCGGCCGCGCACCAGACAGGGCGCGGTTGAACGATAAAGTGTGTGTGATATAATTCGCAATGTTGTGTTGCGTTCAGACACCCGGAAACGACCACTGTGTCACTTAATCCAAAGCAGATCAATGACACCGCGCTCCTGGCCGGTATCATTGGTCAGATCGGGTGTCTCACCATCATCATCATTGGCCTAGCGCTGGGGGCGGGCCTGCTTCTGGATAGGGTCTTCGAGACGAGGCCCGTCTTTACAATTCTCGCGCTGGTCGGCAGCGTGCCCGTCACGCTTTATCTGACCGTGCGCGTCGGGCTGTCGGCAGCCAGCCGCGCCCAAAAGACGATGACCATCGAGCGACAGGAGGATGAGACAAACAGATGAAGAAACGCTATTGGGTATATCTGTGTCTCCTTGCCATGATC
>JBFGLK010000444.1:0-3859 GCA_041576195.1 Promineifilaceae bacterium (SeqCode) | reverse complement strand
GATGATGACGAGCGACAGGATGTCGATAGACACCAGCAGCGTGAAGTTATCGGGAAAGATGTTGACCTGCCGGGCACCATACAGCGCCCCCGCCGCGCCAGCGAATGCAGCGCCGATGGCGAAGGCCATTAGCTTCATGGTGACGGGGTTGATGCCCATGACCTGGGCCACATCCTCGTCCTCGCGCATGGCCACCCAGGCGCGCCCGAGCCGAGAATCGCGCAGGCGCAGGCTGACGAAGACCACGATCGCCACCAGAGCGATCGACATGTAGAAGATGCCGCTTGGGTTGCCCAGGCTGCGGCCGAAGAGGACCGGCGGGTCCAGGTTGAGCAGGCCGCCGGGCCCGTTGGTGTAGGTCCGCAGATTGAGCAGGAGCAGGCGGATGATCTCGGCGAAGCCGAGCGTGACGATGGCGAGGTAGTCGCCGCGAGTGCGCAGGATCGGGATGCCCAGCAGGATGCCGACGGCCAGACTGAGAACGATGGCGATGGGCAGGCTGCTCCAGAAGCTCAGCCCTTCCATGGCCGTGGTCTTGAGGAGATAGGAGCTCGGCGAGGTGAAAAAGCCATAGACGTAGGCGCCGACGGCGAAGAAGGCGGCGAAGCCGAGGTGGAGCATGCCGGCATAGCCAATGACGATGTTCAGGCCGAGGCCAATGGTGGCGAAGATGAACACCTTGCCGACCACCGTGCGCTGGAACAGGTCGGTGTAGCGCGGCAGTATGAGGAGCATGGCCAACCAGATGAGCCCGAGGATGAGCTGCTCCCGGCCCGGCCTGGCCGTCCTCAGGCCGAAGAGGGCCGCCCCGACGAAGAGGAAGATCAGCACCAACCCGACGATCGTCTCATTGCTGCCGCCGACGGCAACGCCTTCCACGCGCAGCAAGAAGAACAGGCCGTAGAAGACAAAAGGGAGTACCAGCACCAGCCAGCGGCGCCAGGCGGCGCCCTGCCAGGCGGCCCGCTGCCGCTCGCGCCGGCTCTCGGTGAAGCCGAGCGTGAGGAGGGCGCCCGCGAGGCCGCCGCCGGTCAATAGCAGGGCCAGGCGCACCAGGCCGGGCGCGACATTCGCGCCGGCCCGGATGTCCTCGCGGGTCAGCCCGGTGAGGGCGGCGGTGTGCGTTGGCAGGACGGTGGCGAACACCTTCTGCACTTCGACGCCGTTGGCCTGGAGGCTGGCGAAGCCGGCCGTGACAAGGGCCAGGCCGCCGCCGGCGATCAGGCCAATGGCCAGCCCAAGAAGCACCAGTGCCGGCAGGCGCCGGGCCGGCTCCCCACGCCGCGCCCGCAAATAGGCGAACGACATGAGCCCGACGACGAAGGTGAAGATGCCGATGCTGACGCGGCCCAGCGTCTGCGGCAAGCCGAGGACGTTCAGGTAGAAGATGACCCCGAACGTGATCAGACCGCTACGTAGCGCGGCCCGCCAGTCGCCGGTAGCCATCACGCTTTCTCCCTGCTGAGCACTTCGCCCAGGAGGCCCGTGGGCCGGAAGATCAGCATCAAGACCAGGACGGAGAAGGCGATCACGTCTTTGAACTCGTTGGGCACGCCAAGCAGGCTGGGGCCCATCGACTCGAGCAGGCCCAGGGTCAGGGCGCCGAACATGGCGCCCGGGATGTTGCCGATGCCTCCGAGGACGGCGGCCGTGAACGCCTTGAGTCCGGGAAGGAAACCGGCGTTGAAGCGCATGACCGTGTTGTGAACGCCGAGCATGACGCCGCCGGCGCCGGCCAGAGCGGAGCCGAGAATGAAGGTGACCACGATGATCTGGTCCACGTCGACCCCCATCAGGGCGGCCACTTCCTTGTCTTCGGCGACGGCGCGCATGGCGCGGCCCAACTTGGAACGGCGCACGATGACGTAGAGCGCGATCATGAGCACAATCGAGGAAACGAAGATAAACAGGCCGGAGCGCGAGACGAAGATGCCGGTCTCGCCCAGAGTCCAGCCGCCGTCGATGATCGCGGGCTTGCGATAGTTGTGCGGCGTGACGCCGAAGATGAGCAGGGCCGAGTATTGCAGGAAGAATGAGGCCCCGATGGCGCTGATGAGGGGCACGAGGCGGGGCGCCTGGCGCAGGGGCCGGTAGGCTATTCTCTCCAGCAGGACGCCAACCAGGACCGAGGCCAGCATGCCGGCCAGCATGATGAGCGCCAGGGCCGCCGTCGACTGCGCCGGGCCGCCGTTGGCCCAACCGAGCGATAGCATCCATTGCAGCATGAAGAAGCCGGCGAACCCCCCGATCATCATCACCTCGCCGTGGGCGAAGTTGATCATGAACAGGATGCCGTAGACCATGGTGTAGCCGAGGGCCACCAGCGCGTAGACACCACCCAGCACCAGGCCGTTGATAACCTGGAAGGCCCAGAAGGCCAGGCGGTAGTTGGCCTGACTGAGGGTTGTGCCGACGCGCCAGATCAGGAGGGCGCCGACAAGAACGCCAAACAAGGCCAGCGCTAGTTGGCGCCGGCGCTCCCGGCTCAGCCCGAATGGGGGCGGGGTCGTGGTTTGCTCGCTGGTTCCCATAGGGCGATCCTGCTGGTGTCCCCTGTCATTGGCAAACAGGCCGTGCTGATTGGTGGCAAGGAGAGGGTGGCCACGCTGGGCAGAATAGTAGCACAGGGCAGGGCAAGAATAAAGGCCGGAATAGCGCGGGCTATTCCGGCCTGATTGGTCGGGAGCGGGCATCCCTGGCGCCGGCGATGCCGGCATCAGGGAGCCAGGCCGTTTACTCGTCCAGGCCGAAGCCGGACACCTGCGTCCAGGCGCCATCCTGAACCTGATAGATCTGGATGCCGCCAGCCCCACAGTCGCCGATGGCCGAGCACGTCATTATCCCTGCGAGACCTTGCAGGTTCTCCGTCTCGCGGATGGCCTTGATCAGCTCTTCGCGGTTGATGAGCAGGTAGCCCTTGCCGGCCTCGTCTGTCACGGCGACGCGCTTGATGGCGTCGGCGAGCAGGATCACGCTGTCGTACGACTGGGCATGGAATGGACCCAGATCATCCGGTAGAACGCCAAAGGCCTCCTGGTATTTCGCGTCGAAGGCCGCGTTAGCCTCGGCCACTTCGTCACCGCTGACAAAGCTGGCGTAGGAGCCCTCTGCCGCCGACCCCGCTGCGTCCAGGAACTGCTGCGTATAGGCGCCGTCATCGCTGAAGAAGATGACGTCAGCCAGCCCCACCTCCTTCATTTGGGCATTGATCAGGGCGGCCTCGGTGGCGTAACCGCCAAAGAAGATGAGCTCGGGAGCGTTCGTGGCAATGTTGGTCAAAGGCGCACGGAAGTCGGTGTCGCCTACCTGGACACCCTCAAAGGCTACGACGGTGCCGCCCAGTGCCTCAAAGGCCGTGCGGAACAGCTCGGCCAGTCCAAGGCCGTAGTCGCTACTGTCGTTCATGATGGCGACCGTCGTGATACCAAGCGTGTTGAAGACGTAGTCGGCGTCGACGTCAGCCTGAAGCTTGTCGTTCAGGGCCACGCGGTTGCAGATATCACAGGCATCAGTGGTGATCGCTGGGTTGGTGGCGCTGGGGGAGACAAACGGTATCCGGGCGGTCTCCAGGATGGGTTTGAGGCCCAGCGTCTCGCCGGTGCATGTACCGCCACTGACCGCCACGATCGTCGGATCGGAGGCGAACTTGCTGGCGACTGCGGTGCCGGCATCGCCGTCGCAGGCGCCGTCCTCAAGCACGATCTCGAACATGTGGCCCTCGAAGCCGCCCATCTCATTCAGGTCGGCGATGGCCACCGCGGCGCCGTTAGCGATGTCCCGGCCGGGATCCGGGATGGGGCCCGTCAGGGCGGCGGAGTTGCCGATGCGGATCGGCGCGCCCGGCTCGATGACGACGTAG
>JBFGLK010000443.1:0-3862 GCA_041576195.1 Promineifilaceae bacterium (SeqCode) | reverse complement strand
GGGCGCCGGCGGCGCCGGCCCAGGCGGCCCCGGTGGGGTCGATGCCGATGCGCAGGCGGGGGTTGGCCGGGGTGTTGGACTGGTCGCCGTCGTCGATGGAGGACCAGACCTGGACCCAGATGGTGAAGCGGTAGCGGACGCCGGGGGTGACGCCGGGCACCTGCTGGTAGATGCCGGCATAGTGCGACTTGAAAAAGGTGAAGTACTGCTGGGCGCGATCCCCCTCAAAGACCCGCCGGGGAAAGATCGAGCGAATGGCCGGCTTATACTCTGGCTGGGCCCACGTCGGGTCGTGGCCGGCGTCCTCTATCCACCAGGGCGTCCACTCGGCGGCCATCTGCGCGGTGCCGTACTGGGGCAGCCAGGCGTTGTAGTTGCCCTCGAAGCCCGGGTTGCGCAGCAGATTAGGCCCTTGCGCCGCGGCGGCGCGTGGGAGAACGAACAGGGCCAGCAGGGCGAGTGGGAGCAGGTGTTTGAGGCGCATGGGGTATCGGGGGATGGGGGGCGTTTCGAACACCCTAAGGGTGCCGGCGGCACCCTTAGGGTGTGGGCGGCGGAGTGTCGTCGTCGTGGCTGTCGGCGGCCACCGGCGGCTCACCTTCGGAGCGTGACTCACCTTCGGAGAGTGCCTCACCTTTGGTGAGCGACTCACCTTTGGTGAGCGACTCACCTTTGGTGAGTTTGGGCTTCTCGGGCTCCATGGCGCCGACGCCGAGCGGTCGCCATTTGCCGGAGAGATCGCCGCTGCGCAGGCGGTGTTCGGCCCCGCCACGGGCGTGGACCTGCTCGAAGCCGGCGGGCTCGATGAACATTTCGTCGCCAGAAAGCAGCTTGAACACGCCTTCCTGGCCCGGCTCGGGCCGGCGGGGCACCAGCGACTCCTGGGCCTCGATGTCGGTCGGGTCGTAGTCCAGCGGCTCCGAGTAGGTGGTGATGAACCCCTCGAAATTGCGCAGGACGACCTTGCCGGGCGCCTGGGAGAGCGCGTAGTTAGGCATGACCGGGATCTTGCCGCCGCCGCCGGGCGCGTCGACCACGTAGGTTGGCACGGCGTAGCCGGAGGTGTGGCCGCGGAGCCCTTCGATGATCTCGATGCCCTTGCTCACGCTGGTGCGAAAGTGGCCGGAGCCTTCGACGAGGTCGCACTGGTAAAGGTAATACGGGCGCACCCGGATCTTGACCAGCTCGTGCACGAGCTGGCGCTGGATGTGCACCGAGTCGTTGACCCCGGCGAGCAGCACGCTCTGGTTGCCCAGGGGCACGCCAGCGCGCGAGAGGCGATCACAGGCGGCGGCCAGCTCCGGCGTGATCTCCTTGGCGTGGTTGACGTGGATGTTCAGCCAGAACGGGTGGTAGCGGGCCAGCGTGTCGCAGAACTCCTCCGTCACGCGCATGGGCAGGAAGACCGGCACGCGGGAGCCAATGCGGATGATCTCCACGTGGGGGATGGCCCGCAGGCGGCCGAGGATCATGTCCAGCAGCTTCGGGGCCAGCACCATGGGATCGCCGCCCGAGAGCAGCACGTCCCGTATTTGCGGCGTCCGCTCGATGTAGTCGATCTGGGCGTCGAATTCGGCCCGGCTGAACGTCTGCGTCGGGTCGCCGACGATGCGGCTGCGGGTGCAGTAGCGACAGTAGCTGGCGCACTGGGTGGTGACCAGCATCAGCACCCGGTCTGGGTAGCGGTGGACGAGGCCGGGCACGGGCGAGTGCTTGTCCTCGGCCAGGGAGTCTTCCATCATCGAGTGGAAGGGAACCATCTCCCGGTCGGTCGGGATGACCTGGCGCCGCACCGGGCAGGTGGGGTCATCCCGGTCGATGAGGCTGGCGAAGTAGGGGGTGATGTCGACGCGGAAGAGGCCAGACGCCTCCAGAGCACGCCGCTCGGAGCCGGTGAGGTTGATCACGCGGCCGAGCTCCTCGGCGGTGTTGAGGCGATGGGACATCTGCCAGCGCCAGTCCATCCACTGGTCGTCCGGGACGTCGGCCCAGTAGGGGGCCCGGGTATAGACGCGATCGGTCAGCGGCTTCAGCGCGGTGGAAGTCATGTGGGTCTCTCCTTCGTGGATGGGATTGTAGTCAGGCCCGGGGTGCAGGGCAAGGGGGGGCGACGCGGATGGCGGAGTGGGGAGTGGTCCGGACACCCTAAGGGTGCGCAGCACCCTTAGGGTGTAGCGTGTGGGATGGATGACCGCTCGTCGGCGCTATTCGATCGTCAGGAGGAGGCGGGCCTCGGCGTAGCCGTCGTCGCCGGGGCTGCCGGCACGGATGGTGACGGCGGCGCTGCCGGCAATGCCCGGCGGCAGGCTGACGTCTAGCTCCCAGTAGCCGAAGTCATCGACCGCGCCCTGGCTCTGGGCCAGGCTCAGGCCCGAGTCCAGGCTGACGTTCACCTCGATCGTCTGGCCCGGCACGTTGTAGGCCAGGCCGCTGACGAGGAAGCTGTGGCCGGCGCGGGCCGTGGCATCGGCCGCCGGCTCGATGATGTGAAGGGTGGTCGGGGCGTCGCGATCGTCGCCGTCGCCGATGGTGATGGGCACGAACGTCTGGCGCCAGACGTCGTCGCCCGGCTCGCCAAAGGTGGCGACCACGCAGCCGGGGCCCGGGGCGGCGTCGCGCGGCACGAGGATGTAGCCGAACCAGCGGCCGCTGCCGCTGCGGATGCCGAAGGACTGGCGCGAGGCGACCGCGCGGCACGCTTCGTCGAGGACGAGCATGGTAATCAGGCCGCCGGCGGGCCGGCTCATCTGGCCGGTCAGATAGACGTAGTAGCCGGTATAGGCCGTGAAGCCGCTGCCCGGCTCCGTGAGCGTGATGTAACGATCGGTCAGGGTGGCGTCGAGCACGAGCTCCACCGGGTGGGGATCGACCATGAGCACCTGGTTGTCGGCCGTGCGGACGCTGGCCAGCAAGCTGGCGCGTCCCAGCGTGGAGAGCGGGGCCCTGAAGGTCACTTCCCACGTATCGGTGCGCCCGCCGCTGCTGGTGATCGTGGCCGGCACGTCGAGCAGGAGGCGCTGGTCGAGGCTGAGGATGGAGACCCAGACGCGGTGGCTGGGATCCCGCTGGGCCAGGCCGCTGACGGTGACGTCGCTGCCGGCAACCATCTGGGCCAGGCGGGCGGCGTTGGCGATGCTGACGATCGGGCTCGTGGAGCCGATGCCGGCCGCCACGGGCGTGGCGGCGGGATTCGCCCCGGCGATCAGCGCGTCCACCGGCGCCGCCGGCGTGCCCTGGGGCGTGCTGGTGGCGGGTAGGCCCGCGCCCAGCCGGGGTAGCGGCGTGTTGGTGGCCGGCAGCGGCACCTGGACGGTCGGGATGAGCGTCGGCACCGCCCCGGAGGACGTGCAGGCGGCCAGGCCGAACGCCAGGCAGAGCCAGAAGTGGCGGGCGAGCGTTTGGATCGTCATGGTCGATACCGTCTCGCCATGGCCGTGGCCGCGCGGCGATCGGCGAAGGGAGCGCCGGACGGCGGTCAGGGCAATGGCAGGGTGCATTTTCTGTCCGAATCTGTCCCGATACGCGGGGGTCAGGACGGCGCCGCCCGCGGCGGCGATCGGTGGGGACGCGACCCGCGCGATCCCCACTCCTGCCTCCATTGGGAGCATACGGTACCGGGGTGCGGGACACAAGATGACCTCGGTCCGGGTGGCGGGCGGGGGCGGGACAAATGTATGGGAATTGAGGGGGACTGCCGGGGAATCTCCCCGGCAGCCCCCTTTGGGGCAGTACAAATGTATGGGGTGCGTGAACACCTGCCGGGGAATCTCCCCGGCAGTCGCCCGAATTGCCCGGCCCCTGGCGCGGGGCTACAATCGCCGCCCTGGACGGATCCTGATGACGACGACCCTCCTTCCCCTCT
>JBFGLK010000442.1:0-3869 GCA_041576195.1 Promineifilaceae bacterium (SeqCode) | reverse complement strand
TCCGCCAGGAGGCGCCGGGCCTCATCCGGGTTCGCCGCCACCAGGTCGCCCGCCGCCTCTGCCTGGAGCACCAGGGAGGCCAGGGCCGGCCCCAGGCCGTCGTGCAGGTCGCGCCGCAGGCGCCGGCGCTCCTCCTCCCGCGCGGTCACCAGCCGCTCGCGCGAGCGCTGCAGGTCGCCGGTCAGGCGAACCGCCTGGGCGGCGGCGCCGGCCTGGCGGGCGATGTCCTCCAGAAGGCGCCGCTCGCCAGCCGTAAACGGCTCGTCGGGCGCCCGCGGGGCCACGAGCAGGCGGCCCAACACGGCGTGCTGGTGCACCAGGGGCAGGGAGAGCGGGTCGGCCGTGGGCAGGCCATAACCGATCGGCTCGGACTCGCCCTCCAGAAGGATGCCGGCATACGGCAGCTTGAGCGCCGTGGCGATCGTCTCGGCCAGCGTCGGCAGCAGCGCCTCGGGGGCCACCGTGGTCTCCAGGCGCCGCCCCAGCCGCGAGAGCACGGCGTAAGGATCGTCCCGCTCGCCGTACAGGACCCGGTTGATCGCCCGTTGCAGCCTTTCGCGCAACGGCTGGAAAAGGACGGCCACCACGCCCGTGGCCGCCAGCGACAGCGGCAGCGACGAATCGACCCGCAACAGGGCCCCAAGCCCGCCGACGACCAGGATGTAGGTGGTCACAACCACGAAGGTGAGCAGGCCGTAAACCAGGGTGCGACTGAGGATGAGGTCGATGTCGAACAGGCGGTAGCGCAGGATGGCGGCCCCAAGCGCCACCGGCACGGTCAGGCCGACGAGGGCGATCACGTTCCAGCTGAGCAGCGGCGTGCCGACGATCAGCTCGGGCAGCAGGCCGAAGGTGATGGCGAAGCCAAAAGCGATGTGCAGGGCAACCAGCACCCAGCGCACCTGCCGGCGGCTGACGGGATCCCGGGCGGCCCGGGCGGCGGCCACGGCGGCGACCATGGCCGCGAGCACGTAGACCAGCTGGATGACGTTCACGTCGCGCCCCTGCCGGCCAAGCCAGTCGAGCGTGCTGGTCGCCTGCGGCCGGATCCAGAGCGGGTAGCCGAGCTTGACCAGATCGGGGGCGAGGTAGATGGCCGGGACCAGAGCGCGACGGGCACGCGGCAGCAACGGCCGGGGGAAGGTCAGCGTCAGGTGCAGCATGGTCGCCCAGAGGAGCAGGTAGAAGCCGTGTGTGCCGGCAAGGTAGAGCCAGAAGGCGGCCGGCCGCACGAAGTCGCCCACCTGGAGCCCGAACGACCAGGTCGTGGCGGCGACCATGGACGAGCCGCCCAGGAAGAGCAGCTGCGCCGGGCGCTCGTCTGGCCGGCGGCTGAAGACAAACAGACTCGCCCCCCAGAAGACGACGGCAAACAACAGAGCGCCCCAGGCGCCGCGCAGGGCGGCGCCGAGGGGGTAGGGGCGTAGGGGCACGGTCAGATCGACGAGGCGACCGTCGCGGCGGACCGTGTAGGTCACCGCGTCGCCGGCCCGCCAGCGGGGCCGCTCGACGCCCATGTCGAGCAGGTCGCCGGCCAAATCGTCGAGCGGCCGGCCGGCCACGGCCACAACCACGTCGCCGGCGTGCAGCGGCGTCTCCGCCCCGAGAGGGGTAACGGCCACGCCGTCCGCGTGCCAGAAGTGCGTGCTGGCGTCGAGCACGGCGCCATCGCTTGGCCGTGCCAGGCGCAGGGCGCTGAAGGCCACGGCCACGCTGAGCCCGAGGCCGGCCAGGAGGAGCGTGACGAGGCGCGGGCGTGTGGGGATCATGGGAGCATTATAGACCCCGGAGCGATCCGGCTCAATGGGTGGGGAAAAACGGGACAAATGCCTATGGCGCGGGCGGGCTGGCCGTGGGATTAAGGACTGGCAGTCTTTCGAGGACTGCCAGTCCTAAGGCCGCCCCGCCGACCAGCGCGGCGCCCAGGTCGCCCGCGAACATCACCGTGAGCATGGTAAACCGCTCCGCGGCGCCGGGTCCGCCGACGATCCAGCCGAGGGCCTCCATCGTCAGGTTGACAACCAGGAAGGCCAGCGCCGCCGGCAGCCCGACATGCAAGAACAGCCGGCGGGCCAGGACCGGCCGACGCAGGCCGCGGCCGATGGCCCAGGCGCCGGTGCCGGCGATGACGAGGGCTGCCGGCACGAACAGGAGCGTGAACTGGCGATGGAGCGGTACGCCCGTGTCCAGCCGGGCCAGTAGGACGAACTCCAGCAGTTGCAGCCCGATGGCGGCGACGATCACGACCGGGGCAAAGCCCAGCATGCCGGCGACGGCCATGCGGCGACGCTCTGGCGAACCGGCCAGCCGGCCCAGCCAGGCGCCCCACAGGGCGCCCCCACCCAGCAGGCCGAGGAAGACGGGCGTGGCCGAGACGGCGATATGCCCGGCGGACGGGTTGGCCACACTATGCCCGGGTAGCGCGTTGAACACGGTATTGCCGGCGACAATGCCCAACAGGAGGCCACCGAACAGGCACAGGACGGTGATGCCTGCCGCCTGGGCGGCCGCCTGGGGACGACGCAAGGCGATCACGTCACGCTCCGATGGGGGTGATCCCCGATGTTGCCGGTAGGCGCTCTGTCAGGAGCAGGCGCCCAAACCAGACGAACCAGACGGGATTGATCAGATAGGAGAGGATGCCGACCCAGGTCAACGGGCTCTCCATGCCGGCCAGGGCCAGGGCGATGGCCCCCAGCGCCGAGCCGGCGGCGGCGATGAGGCCGAGCCAGGCCATGAGCCGGGGCAGGGTGCCGGCACGCAATGCCTGGAGGTTGAGCACGCCCATGGCCAGGGCCGTCAGCCCGGTCAGCGGGGCCACCGCCATGGTGAAGGCGAGATCTACGGCGCCAAAGACGAACATCGTCTGGGCGATGGCCAGGGCGGCGGCGCCCGTCACGCCGGCGGCCACGAGCGCCGCGTTCAGCCCGGGGGACAGATGGCGGTGCAGCCGCGCCAGGGCCAGCAACACGGGGATGCCCAGCAGGGCGAAGAAGATGCTGAAGACGTCGTTGATGGGCCCGAAGACGTTGCCGGCACCCAGGGTGGGGATCAGGGCGAAGTAGAGCGTGATCGAGACGATCGTGATCACCGTGACGGCGGCGGCGGCGAACGCGCACCAGGCCACGAGGCGGGCGAACGATTGTGTCATCATGAGGACCTCCTGGGGTCAGGCGCCGATAACATGGAGGAAAACGAGCCAACGATACATTTCATGATGCTCCTCGTGGGGTTACCTATCAAACCAGGACCAGGTCGCGCAGGCCGGCGCCCAGGTTCACGGGCAGATGGTTCCAGGTGTCGCCGTGATCGGTCGAATGCCAGACGTCGCCGTTGGCCAACCCGGTGTAGAGATGGCCCGGCGCGGAAGGATCGGTGACCAGGGCGTAGGGAAAATGGTGCAGCGGTTCGGGCAATCCGCCGGCCAGCCGCTCCCACGGCCCATTGCCGGCACTCCGGTAGATCGCGGCGTTCGAGCGGCCGTCGACGTGCGCCGGCGGGCTGAGCTCGCCGCGCAGAAGGCTGGGCGCCGGTGAGGCCGAGTGGTACCAGACCTCGGGCCGCGCCGGGTCGGCGGCCACGGCCCAGCCATAGGCGCGATCCAGTCCGTCTCGGGGCTGCTGCCAGCGTTCGCCTCCGTCGCGGCTCACGGCGGCCCCGCCGCCCGAGCCGCCGCCCTCATAGGCCCACTGGCCCTGGCTGTGATGGAAGATGAGGCTGTGGCAGTCGAGCACCGCCCCCCGCCGGTGCCGGCTCCAGTGGCGGCCGCCGTCCGCGCTGCGCAGCACGCCGCCCACCTCAATGCCGGCGAGGAGGACGTCGGAGTCCGTCGGGGAGAGGGCGATGGCCTGGACGTTGGGGGTAATCCC
>JBFGLK010000441.1:0-3886 GCA_041576195.1 Promineifilaceae bacterium (SeqCode) | reverse complement strand
TGGCGCTCGGCTTCGCCACGAGCGGTCAGGTGCTCTCGCTCGCCGTGGCCGCCGGCGACCGGGTCGCCGCCGGTGACCACATCGGCCGGCTGGACGACGCCGCCCTGCGCGAGGCGGTCGCCAAGGCCGACCTGGCCGTGGCCAGCGCCGAGAACAGCGTGGCCCAGGCCGATCTGACGCTGCGCGAGCTGCTGGCCTGGGCGCCGGACGAGACGGCCGTGGCCCTGGCCGAGGCCAACCTGGTCGCGGCGGAGGCCAGCCTGGCCCGCGCCGAGGCCCAGGACGCCGTGGCCGGCAACAACCTGACCTCCAGCCGAGTCAACCTGACACAGGCCGAGCGCTCGCTGGCCGACGCCCAGGAAAACTACGACACGGCCCACGATCCGGCGCGCGAGTGGGAGTTGAACGACCCCTTCCGCTCGGAGCGGTTGAAAGCCGAGCGCGAGGCCACGGAGCGCGGCGTGCAGCAGGCGCGCGAGGCGCTGGACGTGGCCCGGGCCCAATACAGCCTGGCGTTGGCCGGACTGAATAGCGACACGGCGTTGAACGCGGCGGCGTCGGTAATCAGCGCGCAGCAGTCCCTGGAGATGGCCCGGCGCGGCCCGAGCGCGGAGGAGATCGACGGGGCCCGCTTGCGGCTCGAGCAGGCGGAGATCAGCCTGGCACAGAACCGGCTTAGCCTGGAGAGCGCCCAGGCGGCGTTGGCGCACGCCGTGCTCCTCGCACCATGGGACGGCACCGTGCTGTCCGTCGAGGTCGCCGCGGGCGCGCAGGTGGGTGCCGGCACGCCCGTCGTCACGCTGCTAGACACCGACCGCCTCGAGTTCCACACCAGCAACCTCAGCGAGCGCGACCTGCGCTCCATTCGCCCCGGCCTGCCCGCCGCGATCGTGCTCAAGAGCTACCCGGAGCAGACCATCGCCGCCACCGTCGTCCGTATCGCCCCGCAGGCGGTCGGGACACTCGGCGACGCGGCCGTCTTCACCGTCATCGTCGAGCTCGGACCCACCGCCCTGGATCTGCGCCCAGGCATGACCGGGCGGGTGGAGATCGCCGGTGAGGAGTAGAAAGGCGAGACATCTGCCAATTGACATCGGCCCCGCGCCGCGCTATAAGGACCGCTAGTCCTGCTAATCCCTGCAGGTCAGGAGGATCCCCACATGATCACCTCGATCGGTACGGTCTCCCTCTTCGTTGCCGACCAGGACCGCGCGAAAGCGTTCTACACGAACGTCCTCGGCTTCGAGTTGCGGACCGATGCCCCCCTCTATCCCGGCGCGACCAGCCGTTGGATCGCGGTTGCACCGCCCGGCGCCCACACCGAGCTCATCCTCTACTTGCCCGATGAAAACTGGGACCATTACCGGGGCGTCGTCGGCCAATCGCAAGCCATGACATTCACCGTCGACGACATGGCAAAGCTGGCGGCGTCGCTCAAGGCAAGGGGCGTCGTCTTCGTCCAGGAGCCGGATCCGCAGCCCTGGGGCACTTACGCCATGATCGAGGACTCCGAAGGCAACCGGCTCCTCCTTGTCCAACCACCGGGCGGCTGAAGCCCGGTTTGCGCCGGAGCCGCGTCGTCACCTCCTCGTGCCCGCACTCCCTCTCTTCGTTGGCCTCGACATCGGCGGCACCAAGCTGCTCGTCGCCAGCGCGGACGCGCAGGGCGTCATCCACCGGCGCGTCCAGGCGGACACGCCGGCCAGCCTGCCGGCAGGCCTGGCCCGCCTCCACAAGATGATCGCCGCCGTCGGCGACGCGCAGCCGATCCGGGCGATCGGCGTGGCCGTCGGCGGCCCGCTGGATTGGCGCGCCGGCGTGGTCTCCCCACTCCACCAGCCCGAGTGGCGGGACGTCCCGCTGCGATCCATCCTCGAGGAGCGCTGGGGCTGCCCCTGCCGCCTTGACGTGGACACGAACGTCGCCGCCCTCGGCGAGCGCCACTTCGGGGGCGAAGCGGCAGCGCGCCTCCTCTATCTCACCCTGAGCACGGGCATGGGCGGCGGCTTCCTGGTCGACGGCCAGCTCTACCGCGGCGCCGGCGGCGAGCACCCAGAGGTGGCCCACATGGCCATCCGCTACCGCTGTTCGCAGCCTGATGGCATCGCCTGCGAGTGCGGCCTGCCCGACTGTCTGGAGGCCCTCGTCTCCGGCAACGGCATCCGGCGCATCTACGGCCGGCCGGCCGAGGAGCTGGACGAGGCCGCCTGGGGCGAAGTGGCCTATAACCTGGGCCAGGGCCTGCGCAACCTGGCGGTTATCTACGCCCCAAACGTCATCGTCCTGGGCGGTGGCCTGGCCGTCGGGCGCGGCCAGCCCCTGGTGGACGCCTCCGCGGCCGTCATGCGCGCCCACCTGCGCCTGGTCGCGCCGCCAGACGTCCGCCTCAGCCGCCTGGGCTACGACACCGCTCTCTACGGCGCCCTCGCCGCCGCCATCCATGGCCTCCCCTAGCTCGTCACCGGCAGCCTCACCATGATCCCCCCCGCCTTCGTGCCCGGTCTGGAGCTCTCGCGTCGCTTCTACCACGAGGCGGTCCGCCCGCTGCTCGACGCCCACTATCCCGGCCTGCCGCACGCGGCCGCCCTGCTCGGGTCTGGCTCCGAGGTGCTCGGCTTCGACGACGAGACGTCGACCGATCACCACTGGGGGCCCCGCCTCCTCCTCTTCCTGCCCTCCGACCTCCAGGCCCGCTTGGGCGCGGCCATCTGGAAGATGCTGGCCGGGTCGCTTCCCGTCCGCTTCCTTGGCTACCCCACTCACTTCACCCCGCCCGACCCGGAGGACAGCGGCACCCAGCATCTCCAGGCGGTCGATCGCGGGCCGATCAATCATCGCGTGGAGATCATGACGGTGGCCGGCTTCTTCGCCGACGCGCTGGGCTTCGACGTTACGCGGCCGCTCGAGCCGGCCGACTGGCTCACGTTTCCTACGCAGGCGCTGCGCTCGATCACCGCCGGCGCCGTCTACCACGATGACCTGGGACTGGGGGACCAGCGCGACCGCTTCGCCTTCTATCCCCACGATGTCTGGCTGTACCTGCTCGCCTGCGGCTGGGAGCGCATCGGCCAGGAGGAACATCTCATGGGGCGCGCCGGCAGCGCCGGCGACGAGATCGGCGCGGCGCTCATCGGCGCCCGCCTGGTTCGCGACATCATGCGCCTGGCCTTTCTCATGGAGCGCGTCTACGCCCCCTACCCCAAATGGTTCGGCGCCGCCTTCCGCCAGTTGGCGTCGGCCGCGGCCTTGACCCCATCGCTGCAAAGCGCGCTCGCCGCGACCGACTGGCAGGCGCGCGAGGTGCACCTGGTGCGCGCCTACGAGAGCCTGGCCCACCAGCACAACGCGCTCGGGGTGACGGCGCCGCTGCCGGAGCAAACCCGCCCCTTCTTCGGCCGCCCGTTCCAGGTCATCGCCCTCCACGGCTTCGCCGCCGCCCTGCTGGCCCAGATCGACGACCCGGCGGTGCGGGCCATCGCCGCCCGCCCGCCCATTGGGAGCGTCGACCTGCTCAGCGACAACACCGATCTGCTGTCCAATCCGCTCTGGCGCCCCATCCTTCGTCACCTCTACGAGCCGCCAGATTCCGCCGGGCAGCCTGAGAAAGGTTAGACCTGCGACGGCCATCAGCTATACTGGAGATCGCTGCCCGCCCGCTGCGCCCGGAGTCGGCCATGGTCTCTTGCCCGCCTGTCCAGAGCCGCAACCCGCCACCGCCCCGCCGCCGCCTGCCGGCAGCCGAGCGGGCGCGATGAGCGCGTCCCAGCCGGGCCAGGGCGCCCCGGACCGGCGAGATCGCTTTCGCGGCTGCCTCCTTGGACTGGCGACGGGCGATGCGGTCGGCACGGCAGTCGAGTTCGCCCCGCGCGGCAGCTTCTCGCCGCTC
>JBFGLK010000440.1:0-3888 GCA_041576195.1 Promineifilaceae bacterium (SeqCode) | reverse complement strand
CGGCCGGCGGCGCGTCGGCGAAGAGGGAGCCGAGCCCGGCGATGGTCAGGTTGATGGCCAGGAAGGCGCCGCCGGCGCGCACCAGGCGGAGCCGTGCCCGGCGCCGGCCGCGGGCCCGGGCGTCCGCGTAGGCCAGGCCGCTGGCGGCCTCGGGCACGAAGACCGCCTTCGCCGGCGGGGCCGGGTGGCGCCAGAACAGGCGCAGGCGGGCCAGCAGGAGCATGCGGCGGGAACGCCAGCGCCGGGCCATACGCCGGCGCCGGGGCTCGGTTGACTCCCAGATGACACGCGCCAGCCGGGCCAGCCAGCGCCCGAGCGGCGCCAGCAGAATGGGGCCCAGCAGGCGGCGGATCGGCCAGCGCAGGGGCGCGGTCAACAGCCATAGGGGGCGCCAGAGGAACCAGGTCAGCAGGTCGCGCAGGGCGAGGCCGAGGCGGCCCAGCAGCGTCCAGACGGCGGCCGCCAGCAGGCTGACGAGGCGCCAGATCAGGGTCACGAGTAGAATGAAGGGGAACAGGAGCGCCCGCAGCAGCCAATTGAGCGGGCTGCGGCGGGAGAGCGCCCGCCGCACGGGTGCCGGCAGCCGAGGAGAGAGCCGGGCCGTCGTCGTATCCCAGGCTAGCTGCAGCCGGCTCGGCGGGGCGAGCTGGCGATTCAGAAGGTCGGCGGCGCCTAGATCCTGCATGCCGGATCAGTGTAACATGGGGAAAAGAAGCGAGGGTATGGGTAGTAAGGGCTATCACTGGATGGGGCCCATAGGAGCAATGGCATGATCTACGATCTCGTGTTGCGCCACGGCACGGTCGTCACCGCGGACACCACGTTTCAGGCCGACGTCGGCATCCTGGGCGAGACGATTGGCGGACTGGGCAGCGACCTGCAGGGCGCCCGGGAAATCGACTGTGCCGGCAAGCTGATCCTGCCCGGCGCGGTGGACATTCACGTCCACTTGCAGTACCCGGTCGGTGGCCTGGTGTCCGCCGACGACTTCTTCACCGGCACACGTGCCGCCGCGCTTGGGGGGACGACGGCCATCGTCGACTTTGTCGAGGCGGAGCCGGACGAGCGCCTGGTGGCGGCGCTGACCCGGCGCCGGGCGGAGGCGGCGGACCAGGCTGTCGTGGACTATGGATTCCACATGACGATCAAGCCGACCGACATGGGCAAGCTGGATCAGGTGGCCGAGGCGGTGTCCGCTGGCTGCGCCACGTTCAAGCTTTACATGGCTTATGGCTTCCGCCTGCACGATGGGGAGCTACTCCGGGCGTTCCAGGCGCTGGCTCGCTCCGGCGCGCTGGCGGTGGTGCACGCCGAGAACTGGGACGTCATCCAGACGCTGGTGGCCGGCAACCTGGCGGCGGGGCGCACCGCGCCGCATTGGCACCCGCGCAGCCGGCCGACGGCGTTCGAGGCCGAGGCGACGGCCCGGGTCATCGAGATCGCCCGCTTTGCCGGCATTCCCGTGCACATTTTCCATGTCTCTTGCGGGTCGACGGCCCGGGCCATCGCGGCGGCCCGGGCGCGGGGCTGGCAGGTGACCGGCGAGACCTGCCCGCAATACCTGGTGCTCGACGACTCTGTTTTCGAGCGGCCTGGCGTCGACGGCGCCCTGCCTATCTGCTCGCCGCCGATCCGCGCCAAGGACGAAGCCGCCCGGCTCTGGGCTGCTTTGCGCCGCGGCGATCTCGGCCTTATCTCGACCGATCACTGTCCGTTCTGGCGCGCGGACAAGGAGGCCCGCATGGCCGACTTCAGCCAGGTACCCGGGGGCGTGCCCTCGATCCAGGCACGGCTGGCCCTGGCGTTCACGTTTGGTGTGCGCGCCGGCCACCTGTCGCTCTCCCAGTGGGTCGATCGCTGCTGTGCGGCGCCCGCCCGCCTGGCCGGCTTTCCGCGCAAGGGGGCGGTCGCCCCGGGCTTCGACGCGGACCTGGTGGTCTTCGACCCCGAGCGGTCGGCGACGTTGTCGACGGAGACGCTGGCGGAGAATGTGGACTGGACGCCTTACGAGGGCCTGAGTGTCGACGGCTGGCCGGTGATGACGCTCAGTCGGGGCCGGGTGGTGGTGGAGGACGGGGCGTTTGTGGGCGAGGCGGGCGCCGGCGCCTACGTGTCGCGTGAGGTCGGCCGGCGGGCGTCGAAGGTGGAGTAGCGAGACTGCCGTGCGGTGGACTGCCGGGGAATCTCCCCGGCAACGGTCAGTACCTGAGCCTCGAAACCTGAGCAGGGTGGACTGCCGGGGAATCTGCCGGGAGTGCCCCTGTTTGAAGACGGCCTGGTTCAAAGCTACAATTCAAGTATGGCCAATGAACCCCTTGCCCACCGCACGACCGCCCTCTCCTGGCGCGCCGACTGGCGTGCCTTTCTGCGCATGCTGGTGGTGCTCTTCAAGCTGCGCGTCGTTTCATTGCTGTTGATGGCGGCGCTGGGCGGGGCGTTCCTGGGAGCGGCTGGTTGGCCAGGCCTGGATCGGGTGGCGCTCGTGCTCCTGGCCGGTGGGCTGGCGGCCGCCGGCGCGGCCTCGCTCAACCAATACCTGGAGCGGAGCAAAGACGGCGCCATGGGGCGCACGCTCAAGCGCCCGCTGGTTAACGGCGACATCCCCAACCCGCGCTGGGTCCTCTACGTCGGCAGCGCCATGATCGCCCTGCCGGTCGCCGGCACCTTCTTCTTTAACCCGGCCCTCGCCTTCTTCCTGTTTCTGGGGGCATTTATCTATGTCGGCGTCTACACGATCTGGCTTAAGCCGCGCACGCTGCTGAACATCGTCATCGGGGGTGCTGCCGGCAGCGCCGCCGTCATGACTGGTGGGGCCGCCGTCGGCGCCTGGCGCGATCCGGCGGTCATCGTGCTGGCCCTGCTCGTCTTCCTCTGGACGCCAACGCATTTCTGGAGCCTGGCCATCCTCTACCGCGACGATTACGTCCGCGCCGACGTCCCCATGCTGCCGGCACGCGTCACCCCGCGCCAGGCGAGCTGGTGGGTGCTTGTCCACACCCTGCCCACCGGCCTGGCGGCCCTGGCCCTGGCGGCGACGCCCGCGCTGGGCTGGATCTACCTCGTGCCGGTGCTCCTGCTTACCGCCGATCTGCTCTGGCGCAACCTGCGGCTCATCCGGCAGACCACGCCTCTCCACGCCCGCTCCCTCTTTATCGCCTCGAACGTCTACCTCACGGTCGTCCTCGCGGCCATCTTCCTGGATACGTTGCTGCCTTTCTAGCCCCGACGTCGACGCGATCCCCAAATGGCTACCTGGCGTGACGTTCCCGTGCTGGTCACCGGGGCGACCGGCTTCGTCGGCGCCGCTCTGGCGGCGCGGCTGGCGGCGGAAGGCGCCCGGGTGACCGGATTGGGCCGCCGCCTGGAGCGGGTGCCGCACCTGGCCGAGGCCGGGGTGGCGTTGCGGGCGGTTGACTTGCTGGACGCTGCCGGCACGGCCGCGGCGCTCGCCGGCCAGCAGATCGTCTTTCACGCCGCCGCCTGGCTGGGGGAGCGGCATGGGGACGAACGCCAGGCATTTGCCCTGAATGTGACCGCGGTCGAACGTCTGGTCGAGGCCGCCGCCGGCGCCGGCGTGGGCCGCCTCATCCATATCAGCAGCATCGCCGCCTACGGCCCGCCGCGCTCGGCCGTTGTCGACGAGGACACGCCAGTGGCCACGGACCAGGCGGACGCCTACGGGCGCACCAAGGCCCTGGGCGACCTTCGGGCCCGCAAGTTGGCCGCCACGCTTGGTCTGCCCCTGGTCGTCACCCGCCCGGGCATGGTCTATGGCCCACACTCCCGTCCCTGGACGGTCCGGCCGCTGACGCTGGTGCAGAAGGGCACGCCCGTCCTCCTCGGGCGCGGGGACGGCCACGCCCAGCCGGTCTACATCGACAACTACGT
>JBFGLK010000439.1:0-3891 GCA_041576195.1 Promineifilaceae bacterium (SeqCode) | reverse complement strand
TACTTCGCCTTGCCGGAGGTCGGTGGACTGCCCCGCCCGCCGGCGTCGATCCCTTCTCATCAGCAGCCGGGCGCGGCCGATGAGGCGCTGTTGCGCGAGACCGTCAGCCTGGAGCTGGATGCCGTGCAGATCGGGGCCATGCTTCGGGTCACGGTGTGGCTCACCAACAGCGGCGCCGGCCATCACGTGCCGACGGACCACCCGGGCCGGCACCTGATCCTGACGCTTGACACCCGGGACGGGGACGGCGCGCCGCTGAGCGCCGTGGCGGGGACGCGGGTGCCGGCATGGGGCGGCGACCTGGCCGGGGAGCCAGGCGCGGGCTATGCCCGGGTGCTGCGCGACGCGGTGACCGGAGAGACGCCCACGGTCGCCTACTGGCGCCAGACGCTCGTCGAGGAGGACAGTCGCCTGGCCGCGCTGGAGGTCCGTGCCGGCACCTATCTGTTTGCCCTGCCGGCCGAGGGCGGCCTGGTCACAGTGGACGTCCGGCTGGTCTTCCGCCGTCTCTTCCAGGAGCTGGGCGTGGCCAAGGGCTGGGACGTCCCGGATGTGGTGATGGAGGAGGCCAACGTGGTGGTGGCGACCCAACCCACGGCGCGCCTGTACGTCCCCGCCATGTTCACCCCATAGGGCCCCTGTAGGGGCGCAGCCTGCTGCGCCCAACACATTCCCCGTAACGCCGGTTCAGGGCATAACGGACCACACCCCGGCGGCCCGTCCTGGCGACACGCCGGGCGCCATGGATTGCGCCCCGATACCTTCCGGCGGCACGATCACGCCGGCACGCCCACCTCTTGCAACAACGCCAACGGACCGATCTCCCGTACGCGGGCCAGAGCCGCCTCGTCGCTCACTAGCAACCCCCCCGCGAAACCGACGGCGTTGACGGAGATCTCGGCATGCTCCTCCCGCCGGCGGGGCACGACCAGGAGCCATTCCCGCGTGGCCAGCATGTTATGCGGCCAGAAGCCGCCGGTGCGCAGGTCCAGTTCGTCCAGGAGTCGCTCGTAGCGCTCGAGGGTGGCTCGGGCCGCCTCGTCCGGGTCGGCGGTCCAGTCCGGCTCCAGACGCGTCAGGGCGGGGAGGAAGGGCAACGGCGCCCGGCGCGGGGCGTCGCTGTCGAGCAGTCCGGCGAAGGCGGCTGTAATCGGCACGGGCGGCTCGACCGGCCCCAGAGGCGGGTGCACCAGTTGCAGGTGGCGGTGGCGCTGACTGGCGCCGGCACGCCGACCGCCGTTGAAGAAGACCAGGCCGGGCCACTGCCTGAGCGCCAGCCACATCGCCTGGAAGTCGGCCTCGGTCAGCCAGGTGTCTTGTGGGGTGAAGTCACGCGTGACCAGCAAGAGATGGCCGGGCAGGACCACGTACTTGTTTAGCAGGCAGACGTGCGTGGGCGAGAGGTCGGCGACGAAAAGATTCGCATCGTAGGGCGGAAGGAACGGTTCGCTGTCGGCCCCCTGTTCCCAGTTGCGCGGCTTGCCATCCTCCCGGTTCAATTGAGGGAGCAAGACGCGCACGACGAAGGGGATGCCATTGTCCGGCATGACAACCGCGTCTGTGGGCAGCAGTTCCAGGGCGCCCTGGGCCTCGGCCACCCTGGCCCGTTCGGTTACGTCTGACCAGGAAAGATCACTGAAGGTCATTATCACTCTCGCTTCAGCCGCCCGCCGGGTGGTGGGACCACCAGTCGAGCGACCAGTTGACGGCACGTTGGATACCCTCGCGCAGCGGCACCTGCGGGCTATAGCCGAGCAGGGCGTGGGCTTTACCGATGTTGGCCACGTAGTGCGTGACCTCGCCGATACGTGAGGGCTCGATCGTCAAGTTGGGCTTTTGGCCGAGGGCCTCGCCAATAAGCGTAGCCATCGTCACCAGGCTGTTGCCCTGCCCATAGGCCAGGTTGACGGTGTGGTTGGCCACCTGACCGCCGACCAGCCGCTCCAGGCCACTGACCACTCCGGCGACGCAATCATCCACGTAGGTGAAGTCGAGTACCTTGTCCTCTCCGAAGATCGTGATCGGCTCACCCCGATGGATCTTGCGGATGAACAGCGGGATGACGCGCTCCATGCGCTCGATGTCGTTGTCGTAGCGGCCGTAGACGTTGCTGAAGCGGAAGACGAGGTAGCGCAGCCCGTAGCATTGGGCGTAGGAGTAGACCAGGGCCTCGCCGGCGATCTTGCTGGCGGAGTACGGGCTCTCGGTAAAGGCGAAGTCGGCGTGGGACTCCTCGGTGATGTAGCGGTGGATGTCGCCATAGACCTCGCGGGAGCTGCTGAAGATGACCGGCAGACCGTAATGCCGGCAATACTCCAACACGTTGTAGGTCATCGTGATATTCTCCAGCGCCCGGTCCGGCTGCTGTACCAGCTCATGCACCTTGGCGTGCGCCGCGAAGTGGACCACAGCATCGATGCCGTCTGGATAGACGGCGCCGCCGATGCCCCGCTCGAACCGGCGCTGGGGCACGCTCAAATCCTGAAGCAGCGTTTCGATCCGGTCGGTCCACGGGTTAGACCGGCGATCGACGCCGAAGACGTCGTGGCCGAGCTCTAGCAGGCGTAGGCCGAGGTTCGTGCCGATCTGGCCGCTGGAGCCGGTGATGAGAATGCGCATGGAGGGTCCTTTGTCTGGCTGCGACGCCTGGGTTTGGTCGGTTGGTCGGTTGGTTAGGTGGTCCGGCAGTCTGGTAGTCGGGTAGTCAGGTACCCAGGTGGTCTGGTGGTCTGGTGGTCGTGGGTCCAATTGTATGGCGGGAATGAGCGCGGGCAAGCGCGGGATTCGCGAGGCATCCGCCGGCGACTGGGGCCGGCTCGACCCAGCGACTACTCGACCAAACGACTATCCGACTACCCGACCACCCGACGACTTTCGCGCCAGGCGGCCCAGGCGAAGTGGGGCAGCGCCAGCATGCGGCGCCAGCGCCACGGCTCGCGCAGCAGGCGATAAAACCACTCCAGCCCTAGCCGTCGCAGCCAGCGGGGGGCGCGCACGGCGCGCCCGGCGATGAAGTCGAGGGCGCCGCCGACGCCGATGGCCACGCGCACGGTGGTCAGCGCGTGGCGATTGCGCGCGATCCAGAGATCCTGCCGCGGGGCGCCATAGGCCACGTAGAGCACGTCGGGCTGGCTGCCATTGATCCGGGCCACGATCGCGTCGTTTTCCGCCGGGTCGGGGCTGCCGGCATAGGTGCCGGCGATAACCAGGCCCGGGTTGTCGGCCACCAGGCGGGCCGCAGCGATCTCCGCCACCCCCGGGGCGGCCCCGAGCAGGAAAAGGCGCCAGCCGTGAATGGCACACGCGCCCGCCAGGTGGTGGACCAGTTCAGAGCCGGGCACCCGCGCCGGCAGGCGCCGGCCATACCAGCGGGAGGCCAGCACCAGGCCGATGCCGTCCGGGATGCATAGATCGGCCCGCTGCAGCGCCTCCAGGAACGTGGGGTCGCGCTGCGCCGCCATGACGAACTCCGGATTCGGCGTGGCCACCTGGTGCAGCCGCGGCTCGCCCATGAAGGCGACCAGCCGGTCCATGGCGCCGGCCATGGTGACGGGGTGGATGGGGACAGAGAGAATGCGGAGTGGGGATTGGGGATCGGGGGTTAGGGCCCGGGATCCGTAGGGGCGCAGCCCGCTGCGCCCGTGCCCCAACCCGGCGCCATCCCCGGCGGCGCGGTCCAGGGCGGCGAGCGTCTGGCGGGCGGCGGCCTCCCAGGTGAAGCGGCGGACGTTGGCCTGGCCGCGGCGGACCAGGTCCTGGCGCAGCGCGGGGTCGGCGACGAGGCGGGCGATGCCGGCACGGATCGCCGCCGTGTCGGTCGCTTCGACCAGCACGGCGGCGTCGCCGGCGACCTCGGGGAGCGAGCTATTGGTGGCCGTGAGCACCGGCGTG
>JBFGLK010000438.1:0-3897 GCA_041576195.1 Promineifilaceae bacterium (SeqCode) | reverse complement strand
TGGCGCAGGGCCGGCCGTGATGTGTAGCTGGCGTCAAACTCGAGCCGCCGGCCCAGGCCCTCCAGCCGTGCCCAGGCGCCGGCCGGGTCGGCCGAGAGAAACCGCCGATAGCCCCCCTCCGTGTCGAAGGCCACGGCCAGCGACTCGCACGCCGCTCGCAGGCTGACAACGAACGATTGGGCGGCGTGGGTCGTCTCCTCGACGTTGTCCACGAGCACGTGCCGATAGCGCTCCGTGAAGTAGCGATGAAAGACAGGCGAACCGACCAGCTGCCGGTCGAACACCTCAATCGTCAGCGAGAAGTCGAGCAGCCCGCCCCGGAGGCAATAGGCGCGGAACCGCCGGGCGGCCTCGGCCGCGTCCGCCAGCAACTTGAGCTGATCCCCGTCATGCTGCCAGGCGCGCGCCTGCCGGGCGATCGCCTCCTCCAGCGACAGCCCATTGAAGGCGGCCCGGTTAAGGATGTCGATGAGCTGGCTGACGACCCGTTGCGGCTGGAGGCGCAGGCCGGCGAAGGCCCCCTCGGCTTGCAGCGGCTGCAGAATACGCCACATGAGCAACTGGGCCATGTCGTATTCGAGGAAGGTCGGCGGGCGGTGCGGCGCGGCGAAGCCGGCCTCGCGGGCCACCAGCGGCCAAAAGAGGCTCACCATCTCGCGGGCCAGGCTGTTGTAGGTCGTGATGTTGAGCTGGGCGTAAGGGCCCAGGTTGGCAGCCCGCACCTCGCTCAGGAACGGCTGCTCGTGCCCATACTCCGCCACGAGGACGAGGAGGTTGTACGCCGACACGCCCTGGCGCAACAGGTGCACCAGCCGCCGCTGGAGGGCGGTCGTCTTGCCACTGCCGGCAGGACCGAGCAGCAAAACGTCACCCGGGGTCGTGACGGCCTCGCGTTGGCGGTCGTTCAAATCGATCATGCGTTGGCGATGGGGGGGCGCGCCAGGGCAGCAGCGCGTCAGCCGGCAGCCGGGGGCGCCTTAGCCCCAGCGAAAAATCAAGCGCACGGTGCCCATCCGGATCTCATCGCCTGTCACCAGCGGCGCGCCGTAGCCGGGCACCGGTTGCTCGTTTACCCACGTGCCACCGGTGCTCTGCTCGTCGAAGATGCGGAACTCGCCGTCGCTGTAGACGATGCTGGCGTGAATGCGCGAGACGGTGATGTCATTCTCGAAGACGACGTCCGCGCTCGCGGGCGATCGGCCGATGCGCGTTTCCACATTCTGGATCGGGATGATAGGCGGTAGGCGGGAGACCGACTCGACCAGCTCCAGGTACGGCGCGACGAGCTCCTCTTCCTCGTCGTCGCCGTCGGGCCCGGCCTCGCCCGGGGCCACGGCGCTCGGCGCCCCGCGCCCACGGCGGGGCCGGCGCGCCAGGCGCAGGCGCTCGCGCAGGCCCGACAGGTCCAGACCGGCGACCGACCGGCCCCGGCGCATCACGAGGAAGGCGGCCGCGCCAAGCAGGACGACGACGCTGACGCAAAGCAACGCCCACCGGCCCAACAAACTGAGGGCCGAGCCGCCCGGCTCGAGCGCCTCAGGCACCTCGCGGATGCCCTCGCTGATGATCAGGGTCATCGGCGGGCTTGTGGCGCGCAGCCCCTGATCGTCCTCAATGACCAGCTGGAGCGTGTTGCCGCCAAAGGTGAACTGGGCGACCTCGGCGGTGAAGTCGTCCAGGCTATCGGGAGGGATCTCCTGGGCCACCAGGTTATTCACCAGCAGCTGGGCGCGTTGGACCTCGCGCTGCGCCCCATCCAGCCAGCTGACCGTGGCGCTCAGGCGCAGGCGTACCGGCTCGGTCAAATCGGGCAGGGTGAGGGCCCGGCTCTCGATCGGCAGGGCGATGGCCACGCTCGGCGCATTGGCCGGCACGAACACGCTCGCCTCCGCGCTGATGGTCGTGTCCTCTGTCAGGCTCACCTGGACCGCGAACTCGCCGCCGACGGGCTCGGCAATGGTGTAGCGAAGAATAGTGCGCGGGCGGAAACTGGCGATGCGCTCCCAGATGGCCGTTAGCGTGTCCGGCTGATCCAGCGCCCCGGGGATGCCCCGGGCGTTGTTGGCCACATCGCGCATGTAGGCCCGCCCTTCCTCCGGGTCGCCGAGGTTGCTGTTGTCGAGCCAGACCGTGTGTAGCGGAATGCCCTGCCCGGCGGCGTAATTGAACACGTCCTGCCGCGCGAACTGGCTGCTGACCACGTCCGTGCCGTCCGAGAAGATGACTAGCGACGTCGCCAATCCAGGATGCGGTTTGAGGGTATCGACATCGGTCAACAGGCTCATCACGCTGTCGACGAGCGCCGTCGGGCCGCCGAGGATCTCCAGGGGTTGCTCGGCCAGGGCGTTGCGCGCGCTGTTGTGATACGGCACCGGCTCCAGCAAGGTGATGGCCCCTTCCTCGCCGACCTGATAGATGCCCAGGTAGTCCATCTCCTCGCGCATGTAAAAGGTAGTGGCGTATGTCTCGATCGAGGCCTGGATCGTGTTCAGGCTGTCGGAGACGCCGGGCGGGGTGTCAACCACGAAGAGCGTCAGGGTGCCAAACGTCTCCGGCCCCGGCCCGCTCTCTACCTGGCCCGGCACCTCGACGTTGGCCGGCGCCGCCCCGCCGTGGCGGATCTGGACCCGGGCCGGCGTGAAGGTGAGGGGCAGGCCCTGGCCGTCCAGGCCGTAGACGTAAAGGTCGATGGTGGGGGCGCTGCCGGCATCGACGCCCGTGATCCAGAGGCGGCTCGTCAACGCGGCCTGGGCGGCGGCGCTCTGGGCCCACCCCCACGCAGCCCCGACGAGCAGCGCGAACAGAGCGGCGAACAACAGAACTCGAATGCGTCGAGGCATGTCCCCAACTCCTCCATGCATTGACCATGATATAATAACAGACGATGGCCAAACATAAAACCGGGATGTCGCCGACGGGCCGACCGGTTTGTCTCCCGGGTGGGTAGCCGCCGCACAGGTTGCGGAATCAGCCCGGCCGTACCACGGAAAGGACCGTGAAGCCACACCAGCTCCTCCCCATCGTCGTCGCCCTGCTGTTGTTGGCCCTGGTCGACCGGGCATTGGCCCAGGCCAGCGTCGAGTTGGACCTGGTGGCCATCGACGCTGCTGCCTTCCCCACAGTGGCGCTGGACCTGATCGTCACTGATGAGGCCCTCAGCCCGGTGACCGACCTGCGCGCCCTGACGGTACGGGAGGCCGGCCAGATCATCAGCGCCATCGCGGTGAGCCGGGTGCCGGCAGGCGTGGGGCTGACCATTTTGCTGGACGCCAACCAGGGGCTGGACGTCGTCGATGCCGGCAGTGACGTCAGCCGGCTGGAGCAGGCACGCCAGGGCATCCTCCGCTACGCCGACGTGTTCATGAGCCCGTCCGGCCTGGACCGCGTGGACATCATCGTGCCCGACGGCGATGAGGCAGCCTTCCTCGTCCAGGAGGCGTCCGACCCGCAAGCGGTCGTGACCGCCATCGAGGGCTATGCGCCGGCGCAGCTGCCGGCCCTGACGCCACTAAACGCCATGATGGAGCTGGCGCTGACGACCGCCGGCGATCGCGCGGAAAGCGGGCAGTTCCAGGCACTCCTCCTCCTGACGAACGGCTCGGAACTGGATCGCCAGCTCGACTACGCCACGCTCGTCGACGAAGCCATCGCCTGGCGTCTACCGATTTTTGCCGCCATCCTGGGCTCCCGGGCCGACCCGGATGAGGTGGCCAACGTCGCCCGTCTCTATGAGCCGACCCGCGGCTTCTACGTGCACATGCCCGTGCCGCTGGACGCGGATCCCATCTTCACGGCCGTGCAGGCGCATGCCACGCGGGCCCGCGTCACCTACACCTCCCTGGCGCGCCGCAGCGGCGTGATCACGGTGACCGTCGCCCTGGGCGCGGAGGTGGTGAC
>JBFGLK010000437.1:0-3897 GCA_041576195.1 Promineifilaceae bacterium (SeqCode) | reverse complement strand
CGAGGTTGCCGGTCACTTCGCCAAACTGGGTGACCTCAAGGCCTTCGCCAATCAACCGGGCGAGCAAGGCGCTCAGCTGCCCCTCGTCGCCGGCGTACTCGAGGCGCAACGCGTTCGTTGGTATGGGTAGTTGCTCGTGACCAAACACCGCGTGGATTTCCGGCACGCCCAGGAGCGCCGCGCGCAGCGGCGCCACGTCGCCAAGGACTCGAATCTCGACCAGGCGGTGGGGCCGGAATTGCTGGCGCATCTGCTCGAAGTCGCCATGGGCCACCAGACGCCCGGCTTCCAGGATAGCGACGCTCGTGCAGACGTCGGCGACCTCCGAGAGGATGTGCGACGAGAAGAAGATCGTCTTGCCCATCAGCTTCAGTTCGCGCAATAGCTCACGCATTTCCACGCGGGCCCGTGGATCGAGACCGCTGGCCGGCTCGTCGAGGATGAGCACCTGGGGATCGTGGGCCAGCGTGCGGGCCAGACAGAGGCGCTGCTTCATGCCCCGGCTCAGGCTCTCGACGAAATCCTCCTTCTTGTGGCCCAGGTCTACCAGGGCCAGCAGATCGTCAATCAATGCTTTCCTCTGACCGTAGGGGATGTCGTAGCAGGCGGCGAAGAAGTCCAGGTATTCCCAGACCTTCATGTCGTCGTAGACGCCGAAGAAGTCCGGCATGTAGCCGATGACACGCCGTACCTCGCGGGGCTGGCGTAGCACCGAGTAGCCGGCCACCGTAGCCGTGCCGGCAGTCGGGCGCAGCAGCGTGGTGAGGATGCGCATGGTCGTCGTCTTGCCGGCGCCGTTTGGCCCGATGAAGCCGACGACCGATCCTTCGGCGACGTCAAGGGTCAGATCCTGGAGCGCCTGGAGCGCGCCGTATTGCTTGCTTAGCCCGCGGATCTCGATGATGTTGGCCATCGGCTCACTCCTCTGCCTGGGACCCACTCACGGGCTATCGATCGACCGCCCGCGCAGCACGGGAAAGGCGGCCGACAGGACGACCGGGGCCGGGCCCGACGACAACCGCAAGCGCACGGCATTGCGTGGGCCGACGAAGGGGGCGAACGCCGGCACCAGGGTCACACCCCAGTCTGACACGGGGACGCTCTCCCACGCTTCCTCTTGCCAGTCCCATAGCCGCGCCTGTGGCAGGGTGGAGGTGCCGTCCTTCGGCTCCAAGCGCACGCCCAACTCTGTGACCGACATGGTCTGGAAGGTCGGCCACGGCTCGAACTCGAACTCAACCCAGCCGTCAAACAGGCGCAGATCGGTCGGCACTACGTCGAAGACGCCGCTCGACGCGAGCACGCGCCAGGACCAGAGCGCCTGAGGTACGGTCTGGTCAGCGGTGGACGCGGCCGCTTGCGTCAAGGGCAGATCCAACATGTAAAGCGTGGTGGCGCTCTGCCGCGGCGCGCCGCCGTCGAGAGCCATTGTCAGCTGCGGTTCGCGAGTCCAGGCCACGAAGGTCGCCGAGCCGACCGAGAGGCCACTCGTGCCGGCACCGCTGCGGTCCTCCAGGGCCTGAAGGAGCTGCCAGCGGGCATAGAGCTCGCGGTCCTCATAATAGAGGGCGGAGCCGAGCAACACGGGATAGTGCGGCGAGAGTGGCGGGATCCCGCCGAAGGTGGCGATCGGGCCAGGAACCGCTCTGGAGGAGCCCCCGGAGCCGCTCAGCGCGACGGTGTGCCGCCAGGTTTCGCCGGCCTCCAGATCGCCGATCCCGAAGACGTCATTGCCCACGATGAGGGAGCCCGTCTGCAGGGTTTCGGTCCCGTCGTTGCGCAGCATGAAGCTGACCTCTGCCGCGCCACCGGTGAACATCAACACGGCTTCGCCGGTGACTGCCGGCAACGGCGCGATGCTGTCCGCGACCACGGTGGCCACATCGCTGACATCCACCCCGATCTCCCGCACCACCAGGCTGCCGTTGCGTTCCACGACGCCCTGCCGGCCGTCCCCGCTGAGCTCCCCATTGTCCCGCGACAGGGGCCGGGCGAGCGCGCTGATCGGCAGCTCCAGATCGAAGCGACCACGGCGCGGGGAATAGAGGCCGATGAGCGTCTGGCTGCGGCCCAGCTCCACGCCCACCTCGCCCGAGACGACTGACATCTGGTTTAGAATGGTCGTATTCCCTTTGAGCCCAAAGCCAAGCAGATAGGCCAGGCCGGTGAAGCCCACGATCAGGGCAGGAATGGTGAACCAGGCGAGCTCGAGACGACCACGGCGCTTCAGCACCAGGTAGTTCACCGGACCGATCGTCACCACATAGAGCAAGAGAAACAACAGCAACAGTGCGGGGGACGGCAACGCGAGCTCCGGCAACGACTCGACCGCGGAGATGGCCGCGTAGACGTCTCGGATGCCCTGGGACCAGATCGGGCGGGTTGGTACGCGTGTGGCGACGGCTTCCCAGACAGTATCGCTGCCGCGCCAGTCGGCCAGGGGCGCCAGGCGGGGATCCAGGCTCAGGAAGTAGACGGCGCCCTGACCCCGCTCGACTCTCGCCAGCAGCGGCGCGCCCTCATCGAAAAAGAGCACCTCACCCTGCCGCAGCGTGGCGTCGGCCAGAAGGTAGGGCCCGGGATCGCGGAACGGGGCCCCGATGGCCGCGGCAAAGCCGGGCAGGTCCGGCACGGACCGCACGCCGCTGACGCTGACGGGCAGCCAGTCGGCCACGGAAGAAGTCGTGACCTGCCAGGAGGGCCCGCCGGTCACCACAAGCTGACCGCCGGCCTCGACCCAGGCGGCGAGCGCCGCGATCTGATCGGGCCCGAGGTCGCCCGTAGCGTTGCCGTTGAATACGAGGATGTCCAGCGGTCCCCAGGCTGCCGGCACCGTCGGCATATCCGACGAGGCAAGATAGGCTACCGCCGCCTCAGGCCGGCCCGCTGTGACGCTATCGAGGAAGGCCAGGGCGTCGGGCTCGGGGCTGAGAACGCCGTAGAGCAAGGCGCCCGTCTCCAGACGCCGCAAGACGTTGCTCTCAGCCTGGGCCAGCTCCCGCCCGCGCTCGTCGAGCAGCGTGACGGTCAGACGGTCGACCAATCGCGGAGGAAAGACAAAGGTCATCACCTGCTTGGCGGACCGGTTGGGGAGGCTGAGCGGGGTCTCAAAGCGCACCGGGGATCGGCCGGCGCTCGGCGCGGTGACCTGGAGGCGGCCGACCACGTCGGGTCCGTCGTTGGCCGCCGCGATCGTCACCGGGATCCATGCCTCTCCCCGGTAGAAGCCGTCGAATCCCGCCGTCACGGATAGCCGCACGCCCTCGGCCTGCGCCACGACGGGGCGGGCGGCCGCCGGCGATGCCGCCCAGGCATGGAGCCCGAAGAGGGCCAGCAGGAGGAATCGACGAAGAGGCGACATGTCGCGAGGCTTACCTTGTCGGCAGGGTAGACAGCTCACTGAGTACAGGACGTCGCGCGGGTGGCTTCCGTTCCCGAGGGGACGGTCAGGCTGCGACCTAACCGACGGAGATCGCGTATTGCTCTATGACGAGATCCGGCCGCGTCTCCTGGATCCAGGTCACGCTATGCTGCAAAAGGCTGTGTAGCTGGCGCGCGTCGTTGCCGATGGTGACCAGCCCGATCTCCGCCGTAGACCAGATGTCCTGATGGTTCAGCTCGGCCACCGCCACGTTGAACTGGCGGGGCAGGCGGGCCAGAAGCGACTTCAGGATGCGTCGTTTGGCCTTCAGGGAATCGACGCCATAGAGCTGTAGTTTGAGCACGCAAGTGGCCACCAGCATGTGGCAATTGTCCGCTAGATGGCCTTTCAGGCAAATACCGCGGCCGCCTGGCCCCGACCGGGCCGTGCTATAATTCGCTCACCATGACAGAGAAACCCGGATCGGAGAAAACAGAAGAGGGCGTGCGCATCGTCTACCGCGAGGCGAGTTTGCT
>JBFGLK010000436.1:0-3901 GCA_041576195.1 Promineifilaceae bacterium (SeqCode) | reverse complement strand
CGCCGCAAAGCCAGGCCCTCGTCGACCAGCAGACGTTCACCGCTCGCTATCAAGAGGCGCTGCGCGAGGCCCGCGTGGCCACCGTGCGCACGCAGCCGCTCACGGCACGCCAGATCGGCGACCGGGCGGAGCTGACCGTCCGCGTCACCTGGAGCTCTTCCATTCTCGGCGATCTGGTCCGCGATCAGACGGTGGCCCTGGTCTACCGCGAGGATCGGTGGGGTTTAGTCTGGAACGAAGGCTACATCCTGCCGGAGCTGGCCAGCGGCAACCGACTTCGCCTGGAGCTGCGCGTGCCGGCACGGGCTAACATCTACGACACTGCCGGCACGGCGCTGGCCTATCAAGGCACCGCGATCACCCTGGGGGTGGTGCCGGCGGAGATCCAGGATGAGGCGGCCCTATTGGCGGCCATCAGCCCACTGCTAAAGCGCTCGCCGGACGACCTCAAGGCGCTTTATGCCGGCGCGTTGCCTGACTGGTACGTGCCGCTGGGCGACGTCAGCGCCGAGGTGATGCAGGAGAACATCCTATCGCTTCAGCCGTTTCTCAGCGCCGGCCTGCGTGCCAGCGACCGGCCGGCCCGCCTCTACCCGGAGAACGGGCTGGCGCCGCACCTCGTTGGCTATACCGGCGCGATCACGGCCGCCCAGCTCCATGAATTCCTGGCCCAGGGCTATCAGCCGGACGACACCGTTGGCCAGGCGGGTCTCGAGTCGTGGGGCGAGCGCTACCTTGCCGGCACGCGCGGCGGCGTGCTGCGCCTCGTCGGCCCTGGTGGTGAAGACCTGGGCGTGGTGCTGGACGTCGCGCCCAAACAGGCGCGCAGCATCTATACGACGCTTGACGCGGCGTTTCAGCAAGGGGTGGAGCAGGCCCTGGCGGCCGCCGTGGAAAGCTGGCCCGAGGGCCGGGCCGGGGCGATCGTCGTGCTGGATATTAACACCGGGGCCGTCCTGGCGGCAGCCAGCTACCCGGACTACAACCCGGCCGTCTTCGATGCCGTGCGCCCGAACGCCGCCGCTGAGCTCAGCGCAGTCCTCTTCGATCCGCGGCAGCCGCTCCTCAATCGCGTCCTGCAAGGCCAATATCCGCAGGGCTCCGTGTTCAAGCTGGTCACGGTGGCGGCCGGTCTCTCCAGTGGCCTCTACACATTTGAGAGCCGTTATTCCAGCAATGGCATCTGGAATCGGCTGGGCGACGCCTACGTCAAGCGAGACTGGCGGGAGGGCGGCCACGGCACCATCTCCTATCGCACGGCCATCGTGGTCTCCTGCAACAGCTGCTTCTATGACATGGGCTATGAGGTCAACGCCGTCGACAGCAACCTGCTACCGCAGATAGCCATCGGCTATGGATTGGGCCAACCTGCCGGCGTCGTCGGCGTGCCCGAGGGCGCCGAGGCTGCCGGCCTCATCCCCAGCCCGGCGTGGAAGCTGGCGGCCATTGGCGAAGGCTGGGCGCCCGGGGACGCGGTCAACATGGCCATCGGTCAGGGTTACGTCCTGGTGACGCCCATCCAGGCTGCCAACTTCATGGCTGCCATCGCCAACGGTGGCACCCTCTATCGGCCCAACCTGATCCACCGCATCGGCGCCGGCGGCGGCGCGCCGGAGGAGCGTTGGCCGGTCGAGACACTGGGCACGCTGCCGCTGTCGGCAGACAGCCTGGCGATGCTGCAAGGGGCCCTGCGAGATGTGGCCAGCGGCCCGTTTGGGACGGCCACGGACAAGTTCGCCACGCTCGCGGTCCCGGTTGCCGGCAAGACCGGCACGGCGGAGGCGCCGCCAAACAACTCGCACGCCTGGTTTGTAGGGTACGCTCCGGCCGAGCCGGTTACCCTGCCGGACGGCACCGCCGTGGGCGGGCCCGAGATCGCGGTGGCGGTGATCATCGAAAACGCGGGGGAGGGCTCGGCGGTGGCGGCCCCGATCTTCCGCCGCGTGGTCGAGCTATATTACGGCCTTGTGCCGTTGACGCCGTATTGGTGGGGAGGCCCATAAGGCGCGCGTGTTTCGGTTTCGCGGGGAGGGGTAGAGGACCGACGCGGTCGCCGCCGGGGGAAGAGACGGTCAAGGCCGGGCGGTGTGCCGGCGGGCGGTGGGCCCGGGGGCTGTCGGGCCCGGCCCTGACGCGTATTGGCGCCCTCTGCGGCTTCCTCCCGGAGGTAGTCCGGCAGTTGTCTGTGCCAGAGGGCGCTGCCAGACCGGCCTCAGGCCGGATTGGTCACGAACTGTGCTTCCTCGGTGGAGCCGGCCAACGCCGTCGTCGACGCATCGCCGCCGGAGATGACCAACTGCACCTCATCGAAGTAGCCGGCGCCCACGAAGCTCTGATGCTTGATGGCGCTGAAGCCAAACTCGCGCTGGAGCTCAAACTCGTGCTCCTGCAGACGCGAATAGGCGGCCATGCCTTCGGTCTTATACTGATACGCCAGTTCGAACATGCTGCTGTTTAGGGCGTGGAAGCCGGCCAGGGTGACAAACTGGAAGCGATAGCCCATCTTGCCGAGCTCTTCCTGGAACGTGGCGATCGTCTCTTCGCTCAGGTGACGGCGCCAGTTAAAGGACGGCGAGCAGTTGTAGGCAAGCGGCTTGCCCGGGAACTTCGCATGGACGGCCTGGGCAAATTCCCTGGCCTCGCCCAGGTCGGGCTTGGACGTCTCGCACCAGAGCAGGTCGGCGTAGGGGGCGTATTCCAGCGCGCGGGCGATCGCCATTTGCAGACCGCCCGTGATCTCGAAGTAGCCCTCCACGGTGCGCTCGCCCGTCAAGAACGGCCGGTCGACCGGGTCGATGTCGGAGCGAATCAGGCGCGCCGAGTCCGCGTCGGTGCGAGCGACGATCAGGGTGGGTACATCCAACACGTCAGCTGCCAGGCGGGCGGCGACCAGCTTGCGGGTGAACTCGGATGCCGGCACGATCACTTTGCCGCCCATGTGGCCGCACTTCTTGGCCGACGAGAGCTGGTCCTCGAAGTGAACCGCCGCGGCCCCGGCCTCGATCATGGCCTTCATGAGCTCGAACGTGTTCAGGGGTCCGCCAAAGCCAGACTCGGCGTCGGCGACGATCGGGGCCATCCAGTAGATGCCGTTGTGGTTGTCGAGGTGGGTGATCTGATCTGCGCGCTGCAACGCGTTGTTCAGGCGCTTGACGAGCGCGGGGGCGCTGTCCACCGGGTAGAGGCTCTGGTCCGGGTAGGTCATGGCGGCGTTGTTGGCATCGGCGGCAACCTGCCAGCCGCTGAGGTAGATCGCCTGCAGGCCCGCCTGGACCATCTGCACCGCCTGGTTGCCGGTCACGGCCCCGAGGGCGCGCACGAACGGCTCCTTCTGGATCAGCTCCCACAGGCGTTCGGCGCCGAGACGGGCCAGCGTGTACTCGATGCGCACCGTGCCTCGCAGGCGCAACACGTCGGCGGGCGAGTAGGGTCGCGCGATGCCCTGCCACCGGGGGGAGCGGGCCCAGTCCATCTTCATCTCGGCGATTGAACGGCTTGCTTCCATGGTGTTCTCCTTGTGTTGAGAATGAAGGCCCCGGGCCGCGAGGGGCTCGCGTCAGTTGAGGTGCTCGTACGCCGGCAGCGTGAGGAAATCCACGAATGAGTCGTCCAGCACCAGGCGATCCAGTAGTGCCCGCGCCGCCTCATACTGACCTTGCTCGAAGGCCTCGGCCCCGACCATCTCCTGGAGGCGGGCCATCTGGTCGGGCACGAGCGCGCGGTAGAGCGAGGGCGTGATCGGCCGGTCATCATCCAGGTGGGCCGCCGGGTTGTGCACCCATTGCCACAGCTGGGCCCGCGAGATTTCGGCGGTGGCCGCGTCTTCCATCAGGTTGTAGATGGGCACGCAGCCGTTGCCGTCCAGCCAGGCGGCCAGGTATTGTATGGCCACGTCGATGTT
>JBFGLK010000435.1:0-3903 GCA_041576195.1 Promineifilaceae bacterium (SeqCode) | reverse complement strand
GAATTGGCGACCCTGGCGCCTCTCTGGAGTGGCCCCGCGGTACGGGTCTTGGACAGGTTGCCGACGATCCCACCTTGCCGGTCGGCTCACAAACGTAGACAATACGCCCGCGATCCAGCACAGGAGCGTTCCGATGCGTCACGACCGCCAACCCGATGACCACTTTGACACCCTGGCCGTGCATGCCGGCATCCGCCCGGACCCGGCCACCGGCGCGGTCATGACCCCCATCTACCAGACCAGCACCTACGCCCAGGAGGACGTCGCCCGCCACAAGGGATTCGAGTACAGTCGCACGGACAACCCGACGCGCAGCGCCTTGCAGGCCTCGATCGCCGCCCTGGAAGGCGGCCGCCACGGCCTGGCCTTCGCCTCGGGCATGGCGGCCATCGACGCGGTGCTGCGCCTGATTCCGCCTGGGGCGCACGTCCTGTGCGGCGACGACGTCTACGGCGGTACCTACCGCCTGTTCGACAAGATCGTGGCGGCCACCGGGGTCGCCTTTAGCTTCGTCGACACCACCGATCTGGAGGCCGTCGGCGCGGCCCTGACACCAGAAACGCGGCTCATCTGGGTGGAGACGCCCACCAACCCGCTCTTGCGCCTAAGTGACCTTGCCGGCCTGGCGCGTCTGGCCCGCGAGCAGGGCGCCTGGCAGGGGGTGGACAACACCTGTGCCTCGCCCGCTTTGCAGCGCCCCCTGGCGCTGGGCGCCGACCTGGTCGTCCACTCCACGACGAAATATCTCGCCGGCCACTCCGACGTCGTCGGCGGCGCCCTCGTTTGCGATGACCCCGACCTATACGCCCGCCTCAAGTTCCTGCAAAACGCCGTCGGCGCCGTGCCGGGGCCGATGGATTGCTTTCTCACGCTGCGAGGCATTAAGACGCTCGGCCTGCGTATGGAGCGCCACGTCGCCAACGCCGGGCGAGTGGCCCGCTTTCTCGCCGACCACCCGGCTGTGGCCGACGTCATCTACCCCGGGCTGGAGAGCCACCCACAACACGAGCTGGCGCGACGCCAGATGGCGGGGCCGGGCGGCATGATCTCTTTCGTCCTGCATGGCGGCGAGGCGGCGGCTCGCGCCCTCGCCCGGCAGACCCGGCTCTTCACCCTGGCCGAGTCGCTCGGTGGTGTGGAGTCGCTGCTGGAACTGCCGGCACCCATGACCCACGCCTCGGTCGCCGACTCCCCGCTGGCCGTCGATCCTGGGCTGGTGCGCCTGAGCGTGGGCATCGAGGACCCGCGCGATCTGATCGCCGACCTGGGCCAGGCGTTGGCCGCGCTGTCGCGCGGCGCCGGCGCCGCCCCCGCGTAGACTGAGACCGGCCACCCGGCCGCACCGAACCATGCGCCTCGCACGAACCATCGGCTCACTGCTCAAAGAAAGCGCTCAGGCCTGGAGCCGGGATCGGGTCTCTCGCCTGGCCGCGGCGCTGGCTTACTACACGGTCTTCTCGCTGGCGCCGATGTTGATCATCGCCATCGCCATCGCCGGCACCTTTGTGGGCGCCAGTGCCGTGCAGGCGCAGATCCTGCAGCAGATTGAAGGCCAGGTAGGGCCCGAGGTGGCCCAGATCGTCAATGCCATGCTGGCCAACATCAGCCGCCCCGGTTCGGGCACCCTGGCTGCCGGGCTGAGCATACTCACGGTGATCTGGGCCGCATCCAACCTGTTTGGCCAGCTCCAGCTGGCTCTCAACACCGTCTGGGGCGTGCCTCCAGAGGCCGCCAGCGGCCTGGCCCGTTTTGCGATCCGCCGGATGATCGCCATTCTCATGGTGATCGGCGTCGGCGTGCTGCTGGTACTCTCCCTCACCGCGGTGACGCTCATCTCCGCCCTCAATCGGATTCTGATTGAGTTCGCGCCCGCGCTGGTCCGCGACCTACCTCTGGTCGATCTGCTCTTTTCACTCGGCCTCATGACGGTCGTCTTCGCCGCCGGCTATCGCATCCTGCCTAATACCTCACTGAAGCTGAGCGACGTACTGCCCGGCGCGGCGTTGACCGCCGTATTTTTCTCCGTCGGCAAGGTCCTGATCGGCCTCTATATGGCCAACGCCAGCTTCCAGTCGACCTATGGCGCCGCCGGCTCGCTGGTTGCGTTGCTGGTCTGGATCTACTACTCGGCCCAGATCTTCCTGTTCGGGGCCGAGTTCACCAAGATCTACACCCGGCGCCTTGGCTCGCATCGCCGCTCGGGCCGGCAGGTGGCGGCCATCGAGGCCGTCGTCGCGGCCACGGGCGAGGCGGCGTGGCCTACCCTGTCCCTTGCCGGCGCGGGCGCGAACGCCCCCCAGGCCGGCGGCGATGACGTCACTCCCCGTTGGTTTCTGCCCGCGCTGCTCGCCTTTGCCGTCGGCATCGTCGTCGGCGCCCGGCGACGCCCGTCGCGCCGCGGGGCGAACAGGACCATTGGACGATAGAGAACGGTGGACCGGTGAGTACACTGTGAGGTATTGATGTCGGGCGCGGCCCGGCCGTTACTGGTTGCCCGGGGCAAATGGGCGTCTTAAGATGGTGGCGCTATCTTTGCCACGCAACCCTCCGGGCCCAGGCGCCGTTGCGCCGCGCAGACCGGCACAGGGACAGCGTTCACCCGAACCTATGACGATTCTGAACCAGGATGCCTAAACCGGCCAAGCCAACGGAAGGGCAGATCTGCCCCCAATGCGGGCACGAGAACCCGGCGGACTTCACCTTCTGCCTGAGCTGCGCGGCCAGCCTGTCGCCGGCAGGCGACACGGGTTCGCTGGCCGCGCCGGCGCTCGCGCCCAGTTGCTGGTCCTGCGGGGAGCCTATCGCCTGGGATGCCGGCCAGTGCACCCATTGCGGCGCCAGCCCCAGGGAACGGCAGTCGGCCGCCGGCGCGGCGCCGGAGCCGAGTCAGGCGTCGGCCCATGTTGGCGACAGCACCTGGCTCGACCAGATTCGCGGGCACATGCCGGCACGCCTGCGGGAGAAGGTGGCCCGCACCGCCGCGGAGATGCGCGGCGAGCGGCGCGAAGTCACCGTCCTCTTCCTTGACCTGGCCAATTTCACCGCGTCGTCGCTGCAGCTGGATAGCGAGGACATGTACCTCATCGTGAACGAGGCGATGGGGCTCTTGGCCCGCGTTGTCTACGAGTATGAGGGACATATCGACAAGTTTACGGGCGACGGCCTGATGGCCCTGTTTGGCGCGCCGATTGCCCACGAGAACGACCCAGAACGGGCGGTGCGGGCGGCGATGGACATGCAGGCTGCGCTGGGGCCATTCCAGGAGCGCATTCAGCGCCGGCATGGCATTCGCCTCGACGCCCGGGTCGGCGTCAACACGGGCTTTGCCGTTGCCGGCAGCGTCGGCCCCGACATGCACCTCGAGTACACGGTCGTCGGTGACACCGTCAACACCGCCTCGCGCCTGGAGCGGGCGGCGCCGCCGGGCTCCGTTCTCGTCAGCCAGACAACCTACCACCGCACGCGCCCCATCATCGACTACGAAGCGCTGCCTCCCCAGGAGGTCAAGGGGCTGCCTGAGCCGCTTCTGGCCTATCGTCCGCTACAGATCCGCGTGATCCCCGGACGGATCCGCGGCCTGCCCGGGTTGCAGGTACCCATGGTCGGGCGACAGACGGAGCTGGACGCCCTCTTGGACGCGCGGGACCGGGTGCACGATACGGGGCGCCAGATGGTGGTGACCATCTCTGGCGAGGCGGGCCTGGGCAAGAGCCGGCTGGTGAGCGAGTTCCTGCAACGGGCCGATATGGGCGTCCTGCAGGGCGGCTGCCAGGCCACCACCCGCAATCGCCCTCTCTGGCTGGTGGCCGATCTGGTGCGCAACGCGCTCGGGCTCAAAGAAAGCGACGCCCCGACGCGCCAGCTGGACACGCTGCGCCGCTTTCAGGCGGACCACGAGCAGCT
>JBFGLK010000434.1:0-3914 GCA_041576195.1 Promineifilaceae bacterium (SeqCode) | reverse complement strand
TTTCTCTCGCGCCTGCTCCGCCTGCCCTGGTGGGCCGTCATCCTCCTCTTTCTTGGGCTGGGGGCCGTGGCTTCCGCCATCCTGATCGTCAACGATCGCCGCCAAACGCCGCCCGCCGGGCCGGCGGAGGCGCTGCCACCCCTGCCGGGCCCCGCCCCCGCCATCATCGGCATCGAGTCGGACTTCTTCCACGAGGCAATCCCCTACGTCGAGACGGCCGCCGGCGACGTCTACGCGTTCACCTGGGAGGAACTGGGTGAGGTCTGGATCGCGGCCACGCCGCCGGCCCGACCGACGCCCGGTCGTCGCTGCACCCCGGCCCAGGAGACCGCCCTCGCCGGCGCTGCCGGCAGCCTGCAAGCCTGCCGAACCATCCAGACCCTGGGCGAGTTCTGCCCGGGCCCGATCGTGGCCGTGGGCATCGCCGCCGACGGGGACGTCTGGCGCTGGACGCGATCGCTCCCGTGCACCGGGTTCTTTGTCCTGCTCGGCGTGGCCATCATCGAGCCGGCCGCGCTGACATGCGCCCTGCTCCTCCTGGCGTTGCGCCGGCTGATAAGGGCTGCCCGCCGGGCCCGAGCGGGGACGTAGTCAGAGGCGGCGTGATGATGGTGAGTAACACGACCACACCGGCCACCGTTGGCGGCCATGGCAGATCGCCCCACCGGGTTCCCGGCCAAGCCTGGCGGTTTTGGCAAATCGTCACACAGCTTGACCCCCAACCCGCCGCCGGTCTATACTCCTTTCTTGGAGCCGTGGGGGTCGCGTGGCGCGTACCGCTCCGCGGGCCGGATCCGGCACCCGAACCCTTACGATCCGCTCCCATTAGAACAGGAGCCCCCCATGCCCAGCATCGTCGATCAGGCCCACGACTTCCTCGCCCAACCGCGCCTGGCCGTTGCCGGCGTCTCCCGCTCCGGAGATGGCGCCGCCAACGGCATCTATCGTAAGCTCAAAGAGACCGGACACGAGGTCTTTGCCATCAACCCCAACGCGACTGAGATCGAAGGAGACCCAAGCTACCCCAACCTCCAGTCGATTCCCGGCGGCGTCGGCGGCGTCGTCACCGTCACCACGCCGGCGGTGAGTGAGCAGATCGTGCGGCAGTGCATCGAGGCCGGGGTGCCCCGGGTGTGGATGCACCGCTCGCTCGGGGACAGCGTCTCCGACGACGCCGTGCGGCTGTGCCAGGAGCACGGCATCGCCGTCATCGCCGGGGGCTGTCCCCTCATGTTCCAGGAACCGGTCGACTTCGGCCACAAGTGCCTCAAGTGGTGGTTCCAGCGAACGGGGCGGGTGCCCCGGTAGCGTCGCCTAGCGACGCCGGACGCCCGCACAGAGATGGCAAGCGACATGGCCCAAGCCTTCTCCCTGTGGACCGGGGCTGACCCGATTACGGCGCTGGCGCCAACGCCCCTGACGGCCTCCCCCACCTTTACGCCAGGGTCCGCGTCTGCTAAGGTAGGGAGTGAGCGATCGCGTTTCCCGACAGACCCCACAGGAGGCAACCCATGTCCGTCGAATCCACCCGCGAAGTGATGATGCGCTACTTCCAGAGCGACCACAGCGACACCAGCATGATGGCCGACGACGTCGTCTTCACCAGCATGGCCAACGGGCAAGAGAGCACGGGCCCGGACGGGGTCCTGGGGATGCTCCACTACTTCTACCAGGTCGCCTTCGACGCCACCGCCAAAGAGCGCAACCTGATCTTCGGGGAGAAGAACGCGGTCTGGGAGGGCGAGTTCGTCGGCAAGCACATCGGCGAGTTTGCCGGCATCCCCGCCACCGGCCGCGACGTCCGCGTGCCTCTCTGCGTCGTCTACGACCTGGAAGACGAGCAGCTCAAGCGCGCCCGCATCTACCTGGAGATGCCGGTGTTGCTGAAACAGCTCGGCGTGCAGATGTAGTCGCCCGTGGAAGAGACCGACTTCTCCAGCCTCCGGCGCCCGCGACAACCCATGCCCGCCTTCGTGCGCCAGGCGCTGCTCGAACGTGACCTGATGGCCGCCTATCGCTCCCGCCCGCCCTATCAACAAAACGATTACCTGGGCTGGATCAACCGTGCCAAACGCGAGGACACGAAACGACGACGCCTGGCGCAGATGCTGGACGAGTTGGCAGGCGGCGACTGCTACATGAACATGCCCTATCGGCCACGCTAGCTGCCGCGACTAACTCGCGACATCTGTCTATTGACCGGCCGCGGTCCCCGGCGTACGCTAGCTCTTAAGACCCCGCAGGTTTGTCAGACCTGCGGGTCTGAGAAACCTCGCCGGCTCAGGACCACCGCCACCCCATGCCCGAGTACCCCGACCTCGTCGTCTACCGCGACCGCCTGCGCCACGTCGTCGGCGGCCAGACGCTCGATGGCGTCCGCCTGGCCCACCCGTTCCTCCTGCGTACCGCGGACCCCCCGATCGCGGCGCTGGCCGGCCAGACGCTGCGCGACGTCGAGCGCCTCGGCAAGCGCCTGGTCTTCGTCTTCGCCGACGATCTCTTCCTCGTCCTCCACTTGATGATCAACGGGCGCCTCCACTGGCGCGAGCGCCTGGTCAACATCCCGCGCCGCGTCGGGCTGGCCGCGCTCGACTTTGCCAACGGCTCCCTCCTGCTCACCGAACGCACCACCCAGAAGCGCGCCGCCCTTCACCTGGTCCGCGGCCGCCCAGCCCTGGCCGACTTCGATCGCGGCGGCCTGGAGGTGCTCGACGCCCCACTCGAGGCGTTCGCCGCCGTCCTCCGCGGCGAGAACCACACGCTCAAGCGCGCCCTGACCGACCCCCGCCTCCTCAGCGGCATCGGCAACGCCTATTCGGACGAGATCCTCCACCGCGCCCGGCTGTCGCCGGTTACACTGACGAGCTCGCTGAGCGACGAGGCCCTGGCGCACCTCTATGAGGCGACCCGGGCGGTGCTCCGCGAATGGGCCGAGCGCCTGCGGGCCGAGGTGGGCGACGGCTTCCCCGATAAGGTGACCGCCTTCCACCCGGCCATGGCCGTCCATGGCCGCTACGGCCAGCCGTGTCCCGTCTGCGGCTCCCCGGTGCAGCGCATCCGCTACGCCACGCGCGAGACCAACTACTGCCCAGCCTGCCAGACCAACGGCAAGCTGCTGGCCGACCGCTCGCTCTCCCGCCTGCTCAAGAAAGACTGGCCCCGGACGCTCGAAGAGCTCGAGGAGCGCAAAGGGAAGGCATCGTAGGGATACGGCGATAAACATCTCCGGCAGTCCTCCCCTTGACGCGAGGCCGCCCGAACCGCTACACTGCCATTGCCGTGCGCCGCCAACGACCTTGAAGCGCAACGCCCCCATCTTCATATAGTCCATCCCTTGCCAACCCGATGGTGATCCAGTGGGAGCCTGGAGGATATCGCTGTGACTCTGTACCGCGTCACCCGCCTCGTCTGGCCCCTGCTCCTGGCCCTCTCGCTCGCCCTGGCCGGCCACGCCGGCATCGCCCTGGGCCGTGAGGCCGCCAGCGCCACGCCGGATCTGGGCGATGCTCCCGACAGCACCAACGACGCCGGCGCCACCATGACCGCCTACCCGGGCGTGCCGGCAGCCTTCCCCACCACCTTCGCCACCTACCAGCGCGCCGATCCCCCCGGCCCGCTCCACCACAACGACCGCCTGGGCTTCTACCTGGGCACGGCCATCAGCGCCGAAGGCGAAGCTGACACCGGTCCGGATGACGACGGCCGCAACAACATCGACCCCGCCGCCGACCGCGCCGGCCAGGACGGCGCCGACGACGGTCTCACACTCCCGGAACGGCTGCCCCACTGCGAGCTCGTCAACGCCACCTTCTACCTCACCCTGCCAGCCGGTCAGCCGGCCGCTCAGACTTATGTCAATCTCTGGGTCGACTGGAACCGCGACGGCCGCTGGGCAGTCGACGTGGACACCCTGT
>JBFGLK010000433.1:0-3915 GCA_041576195.1 Promineifilaceae bacterium (SeqCode) | reverse complement strand
TGGAGCTCGTCGCCCGCGAGGAGGCGCCGGCGGTGTTGGAGCGGGCGGCGCTGGCGGCGGCGGAGCGGGTCGGCGCGGAACGGGTGGCCGGTATGCTGGCCGAGCGCTACCGGGGCGGCGATCACGTGGCGGCGCTGGCGGCGCTGGTGGCGCTCATTGACCACAACGATACCGTGCCGTTGCCCGCGGGCGTGCCGGCAGGCTCGCTCCACCTGGGCCTGATGCGCCGGCGCTGGGCCGCGCGCGAGGCCTCGATCCGACGGCAGGCCATGCGTGCGGCGACGGGTGGTGCGCTTCTCTTTCTCTGGGGCGCGGCCTTGCCGCTGTGGAATTCGCTGCGGCCTGGCTATGTAGAGGAGTTCCGCGCGGCCAACTTCGTCAATCTCTTCGGTTTGAGCCTCGCCGGAGCAACGGTCCTGCTGGTCTATGGCCTGGTGCAGGGCTTCCTGACAGGTGGACTTGTCGGGATGGCAGATACCTTCTGGCGCGGTGGGTTGCAGCGTAGCATGCGCTTAACCCTAGGTGCCCTGTCGGGACTGGTGCTGTCTCTAATCATCGTCGTCTTCGCCGCTGCGCAGGCTAGTAATCCGACGGCTCCGGACTGGATGCTGGTGCCCATCGGTCTTTCCTACGGTTTGCTCGTCGGCGCAGCGCTCTCCTGGGTCATTCCATCCCTGGGCACGCGACGCCCAGCACGCCAGCAATGGCGTCGCATAGGTCGTGCCAGCGTGCTGGCTGCACTAGCCTCAGTGGCCTATGTCCTGCTGCTATATCCGGGATTGGAGACCGTGACGCTCGTGAACCGGGTGCCGTTGGGCCTCATGATTGTCGTGTTTATCGGCCTGCCGTTCGTGGACAGGACGCGGGGTCACCGCAGCAACCTGCCGGAAAGATGAGCCGGGCCGCGACGTCCAGACGATAGCAGCAAAGGCATGCCGTTTTCTTGCAGCTTAGGACGGCCGCGTAATAGGCCGCCAAGGAGGATTGGAAGTAATGACATCGAGTACGAGCAACTGGGAAAAACTGGAAGGCCTCATCATTGAGCTCAGAGACGACCCAGCGCTGCGCGCCATCTTTCAGACCGGAAAGACGACGGAAAAGCTGTTTGAATTGTCGCAACGCGGGCTCCAGATCGACAACATCGCAGAGATGTACGAGGACATTCAAATGATGACCAAAGCCGGTGTCGAGCTCGACTTTTGGACCTGGTAGCTGGCACTTCCGTTGTCATCTCCCTCATTGCCGCGATGTTCGCTGGTCGGGCAAGCTGGTGACTTGAAAGGGCGGGTGTGAGAAGCAAGGACCTGACTGCCGGCATATCCGCGGCGGAGCGTCTACTGGCGTACCCGGATGCCGCCTACTGGCGCTTCGTTGACCGCCAGCCGGCATCGCTGGCCCGGCTGGCGAGCCTTGCCAGCACCTTCGATGGGCAGCCGGGTGGCGAGCGCTTTGCCGGCATCAGCGGGATCAACCCGCTGATCGGCGCCACCCCCCTCCTATTCAAAGAGGCCTTGCTGGCGGATGACGAGTGGTCGCCCGCTTGCGACCTGGCGGCGGAAGGCGGCGCCTTTCTAGTGTTGGCCTATGTCGTCCTCGATCACATCCTGGACGGCCAGAGCGACGCGCCGGGACTGGCCTCATTGCTCCACCAGGCGCTCCTGGAGCATGGCGTACGACGCCTGCACGAGGCCCTGCCGGCAGACAACCCCTTTTGGCGCCACTACGACCGGCTCATGGCCGCGCATCGCGCCGGCCTGGCCCGGGAGGCAGCGGCGCTGGCCGATCCTGGCGCGCTTGACGAGGACGCCTTTGAGGCGCTGGCAACTGCCAAGATCCTGCCTAGCCTGGTCACCCTGGCTGCCCTGACCGAACTACTCGACCGCCGGAACATCTTGCCCATGCTCGAGCAATCACTGACCCGGGCGATTCTCTCGGGCCAATTGCACGACGACGTCGGCGACTGGCGTGACGATCTGGCCGCGCGTCATTTTACCTTCTTCCTCAGCCGACAGGGGGAACCCGCCGAGTGGCAGGCGCCTGTCTGGCCGTCGCCAGAAGCAATTGAGGTCCGGCTGACCCAGACTTGGGACGACGTGAACCAGGTGAATCGGGCGCTGGCCTGGCTGGACGAGGCCCGGGACGCGACGGCGGATCTCGGCTGTGAGGCATGGCACGCCTACCTGCTGGCCGGGCGGGCGAAATTGGACCGGCACTTAACGCAGCTGACCGCCGCGCGCCTGCGCGACGCGCTGGCGCCGCTCCTGCCGGGGGCGTCTGACTCTGACCACGAACTGGCCGACCCGGTATAATCCCGGGCATGGCCGAGATCGCGTGCTTCACCACCGCCGGGGGGCGGACCATCTACCGCTTCCCGGTGCCGGCATTCTCCAGCCTGATCGCCCAGATCCACATCGTCGACGACGGCGACCGTCTGACCCTCGTCGACACCGGCTCCGGTATGCCGGACAGCAACGAAGGGCTGCTGGCCGGCTTCGCGGCCATCCAGGAGGCCCACAACCCCCGTGTCTCTCTGGCCAATCTCGACGCCATCCTGCTGACGCACGGCCACATCGACCACTTCGGTGGGTTGCCGTTTGTACGCCAGCACAGTGGGGCGCCTGCCGGTATTCACATCCTCGATCGCCGCGTCGTCTCCAATCACGAGGAGCGCATGGTCGTGGCGGCGCGGCGCCTGGAGACCTTTCTGCAGTCGGCCGGCGTGCCGGCAGCCCGACGCGAGAACCTGATGCGCGTCTATCTCTGGGCAAAGGGGTTCTATCGCTCGACGCCGGTGGAGTTCCTCCTGGATGAATCCGAGGAGGCGCCGGGCGGCTTCACCGTCATTCACGTCCCCGGCCACTGCCCGGGGCAGGTATGCCTGCGCGTCGACGAAGTCCTGCTCACAGCCGACCACGTGCTGGCCCGCATCACGCCGCACCAGGCTCCGGAAAGCATCACCAATAACATGGGGCTGGACCATTACCTGCGCTCGCTCGACCGCATCGCCGCCGAGCCGGACGTCCGCCTGGCGCTGGGCGGCCACGAGGAGCCGATCGCCGACCTGCCAGGGCGCGTCGCCGCCATCCGCCAGGCCCACGAGGAGCGGCTGGAGCGAGTCCTGGCCATCTGCGCCACCCCGCAATCGATCGCCGAGATCAGTCTGGCCCTCTTCGGTCGCGTGGAGAGCTACCACGTGCTGCTCGCCCTCGAGGAGACGGGCGCGCACGTCGAGTATCTCTACCAGCGCGGCGAGCTGATCGCCGCCAACCTGGAGGAGATCGGCAGCGAGCGCGAACCGGTCATTCGCTATGTCCGGCCCTGACGCGCCGGCGACCACCGTCTCGCGCCGGCTCCTGGCCTGGTGGGATGCGCGCCGGGCCGATCTGCCCTGGCGGCGCGATCGGGACCCCTACGCCATCTGGGTCTCGGAGGTCATGCTCCAGCAGACGCAGGTGGCGACGGTTATCTCCTACTTCGAGCGCTGGATGGCGCGCTTGCCGACGGTCGCCGACCTGGCCGCCGCGTCGCTGGACGACGTCCTCAAGCTATGGGAGGGTCTCGGCTATTACAGCCGGGCCCGCCACCTGCACGCCGCGGCGCGCCAGATCATGGCCAACCACGGCGGACGCCTGCCAACCTCGGCGGTGGCGCTCCGGCGGCTTCCCGGCATCGGCCCGTACACGGCCGCGGCCATCGCCTCGATCGCCTTTGGGGAGCCGGTGGCGGCGGTGGATGGCAACATCACCCGGGTGCTGACCCGCCTGTATGACGTGCCGGGCGACGTGACGCGGGCGGCCACGCGGCGCCGGATCGTCGATCTGGCGGCCGGGCTGGTGCCGGCAGAGCGGCCCGGCGACCACAACCAGGCGCTCATGGAGCTGGGTCAGGCCGTCTGCCGGCCGGCGGCGCCCCGCT
>JBFGLK010000432.1:0-3929 GCA_041576195.1 Promineifilaceae bacterium (SeqCode) | reverse complement strand
GACCAGAAGCCCGAGGCCGGGGCCCGGGTTGGTCTCCAATAGGAAATGGATAGCGCGGCCCGTCTCTTCGGAGGCGGCCACGCCAAGCGGCGCCAAGACGCCGTGATTGAGGGCGTTATTGAGGAAGAGCACCTTGGCCGGCTCGATGATGATGGCCGCCAGCGGGAGCAGGCGCGCCGTCACCAGCGCGTCGACAGCGCTGCCGAGAACGTTGCTCAGGGCCTCGACCACGGGGCCGATGATGATCAGGCTGAGCATGGCCAGGATCGTGCCCAGGATGCCGGCAGAGAAGTTGTTGATCAACATCTCGAAGCCGACCGGAATGCGATCCTCGATGACGTTGTCCACCTGCTTCATGAGCCAGCCGGCCAGGGGGCCGACGATCATACCGCCGAGGAACATGGGGATGTCTGCCCCGACCACCACGCCCATGGTGGCGATGGCGCCCAACACGCCGCCCCGGGTGCCGTGGATCATCCGGCCACCGGTGTAGCCGATGAGGATCGGCAACAGGTTCAGAATCATGGGGCCGACCAGCTCCGAGAACGTCTCGTTGGGGATCCATCCCGTGGGGATGAACAGAGCCGTGATCAAACCCCAGGCGATAAACGCCCCGATATTGGGAATGACCATGCCGGCCAGAAAACCGCCAAATTGCTGTAGCTTCTCACGCATTGTCCTTCTCCTTTCGATATCTTCTGACACGATTGAGGGCGAGAACCCGGCCTCTTCGCCCCTTGCTTTTCAGGCAGCCGCGGGCGGCCACCGTGGAGCCAAATGGGTGTGGCGCGCTCAAGTCAGGTATTGGGAGATCGCCGCCACGTCCTCCGGCAGCAGCAGAGGATGCACGTGAATGACTCGAGTCGCTCTGGAAAAACGTTCTGGCAGCGACGCCGTGGTGATGATCAGATCGGCGCCGTCGACGTGTTGCTGGCTCAGCTCGCGCATGGAGAGCACGGTGTAGGTGCCGAGACGCGGGAAGCGCGCCTTGAGCCGGGCCACGAGCAGCTGCGCCGTGGCCATGCCGCTCGGGCAGACGATGAGCACCTGTTGTTCGTGCCCGGGCTGGGTGCGGAGGTAGGCCGCGCGCAGGAGCAGGGCCAGGTTGTTCAGCTCTTCTTGTGGCAGGCGGATGTTCAGTAGGGCGGCGATGAGGTCGTCCAGATCGCGGGCCAGGGCGTGCTCCCGGGCGTAGCGGTCCGAGAGCGTCGTGTTCGGCGCCGGCGCCGGCATCCATAGGCGATAGCGCTGGCGCATGCAGGCCGGGATGATCTGGATGGCCAGCCCGTCCCGCAGGACGATGTCCTGGGCGAGCGCCGACTGCTGGTGGACGGCGCCGATGCGCGCCATGAGGGCGTCGATCAGGGTCTTGAAAAGGGTGTCGATCTCCATGTCGCCCGGCCAGCGCTCGTTGCGCGGCGCGGCCAGGAGGTGCATGGCGATGCCGGCAATCTCCGCCTCGGGCCAGGTGCCGGCACGCCAACCCAGTCGCCGGGCGATCTGCATGGCCACCCCCCAGACGGGGGACACTTGCAGCTGACGCAGCAGGTCCGCGTCCACGCGCACCCCGTTGCCCTGACGCACCCGGTCCGCCTGGATCGCCAGCACGAGCGCCAGGTAGAGAAGGGCGTCGTCGGTGAACCGCCCCCCCAGTTGCGCCTCGGCATAGGCGACGTGGCCAAATGCCCGCTTCAAATCGATGCGTTGCACGATCGCCTGCGCCCGCTCCACGAGTGGCAGGAAGCGGGCATCGCGGCCCAGGGGAAAGACCAGCCCATCGTGATAGGTGATCGCCGTGATCGCGGGACCGGGCGACCGGTCATTCCACAGCATGCCCGCCAGGACCTGGCGGCGATTCCATTCAGCACCGGCAACGCTGACGCCGTAGTTCGGCCGGCGCTCTAGCGTCACGTTCGGCCCCAACCACGGGGTCATCTCGTCCAGATCGCGCAGGACGGTGGTTCGCGATACGCCCGCCAGGCGCTGAAGCTGGTATAGGATCATCGGCTCATCGGCCGTGAGGAGAATGAGGGCAATTAGCTGCCGGCGTCGGGCGGCGTCGAGGACGATCTCGATGTGCTCCTCCGCCTCCAGCTCAACCTGGAGTTGCCGGTGCTCCGCCTCCGAGCCGCCCAGGACTACCCCCACCCCCGGCGTGACCCGCAGCTCGAAGTCACGTTCACCCAGCCATGGCCCCAGGCCCTTCAGACTATAGCTGACCTGGCGCGGCGTCAGGCCCAGCCGCTCGGCCAACTCCGCGGCGCCGAGGGGCTCGCGGGCGGCCAGGAGCAAGCGCAACAGGTCGCGTTGCCGGGAGGTCAGGGAATGCACAGGATAGTTCAGGAAGACGTTTACTGGGATAGCACGCTTAATTGCGTCTCATTGAGCAACATTTGTCATTATAAGGAACTATCCGCCCATGTATACGGCAAAATCCTCCAGTTGTCGGGGCAAAGGTTATGACAAAAGTAGATGGGTTGGCGCCGGCGACCGGCGCTGGGGTGGCGCCCCGCGGGGCGGCGCCCGGTGTATAATGGGCCTGGTCGCACCTGCGTGAGACCGGGCGCGCCGGCGGCCGGTCGCCAGCCAAGGAGGGCACGTCGATGGCGAACAAGAGCAAGAACCGCGGCAACTGGATCTGGGGCGTCTTTTTTATCCTGGTGGGGGCCTGGCTGCTGCTGGAGACGCTGGGGCTGAACCCGCCCGGGCTGGAGCAGTTCTGGCCGGCCGTTCCCGCGCTCGGGGGGCTGGCCTTCATCCTGGCCTACCTTTTCGGCGGGGAGAGGGCGGATCCCGGCCTGTTGATCCCCGGCGTGGGCGGCCTGCTGACCGGCCTCTTCTTCTTCATGATCACGCTGGGCCCGCTCGCCTGGCGGGACCTGGCCGTCTGGTGGCCCGTCTTCCCGTTGATCGGGGGCATCGCCTTCTTGATGACGTGGTTGGCCGGGCGCGGCCGGGATTGGGGGTTGCTCGTGCCGGCAGGCGGCGGGATCGGCGTCGGCGTCGTCGGCCTGCTCGTCACCCTGGACCGGCTGGACAGCGCCTGGGTCGCCTCCTGGTGGCCGGTCGGCCTGATCGTCCTGGGGCTCCTGCTGATGATCGGCAGCCTGGGCCGCCGCACCGGCTAGGCCGGCGGATGCCCGCCGTCGCCATTCGGCAGCTGCACGGGGATGAGGCGATCGACACCGTCTTCCCGCTGACAGCCTACGCCTTCACCGCCACCCCGCCCCTGCCGGACCTGGAGGAGCGTCGGGCGGCCCTGCGCCAGCGTGAGGGCGTCAGCTATTTCGCCCTCTTCGAGGACGGCGCGGCGGTGGCCTGCGCCGCCGGCATCGCCATGACCCAGCACGTGCGCGGCCGGCTGCTGCCGGCAGGCGGCGTCTGGGGCGTGGCCCCCGCTCCGGTGGCCCGCCAGAAAGGCTACGCGAAGCGGCTCATGGGGACGCTGCACGCCCATATGCGGGACCTGGGCCAGCCGCTCGCCTGCCTCTATCCGTTCCGCGAGTCGTTTTACGAGCGCCTGGGCTACGCCACCTTTCCCCTCGTGCAGAAGGTGCGCTTCCGCCCCGAGGCGGCCCGCTCGCTGCTCCAACGGGACCTGGCCGGCCACGTCGCGCGTCTGCCCCTGGCCGACGGCCACGCCACCTACCGCGCCTTCCTCGACCGGCTCCGCCGGCGCTGTCACGGCCTCGCTCTTTATGACCACTGGAGCCCAGGCCTGGCCAACCATTACCGCTACTGGCTGGCCGTGGCCAGCGTGGACGACGAGCCCGCCGCCCTGATGGTTTACGATCTCAAAGGGGAGACGATCGGCGACTTCAAGCTGCGGGCCATTCACTTCTACCACCTGACCGCCCAGGGCAAGTATCTGCTCCTGGCGTGGATCGCCCGCCATACCGACCAGGCCGGCCAGGCCGAGCTCTGGCTGG
>JBFGLK010000431.1:0-3936 GCA_041576195.1 Promineifilaceae bacterium (SeqCode) | reverse complement strand
CGTCGCGGTTGCCGGCGCCGAATGAGGTCGTCTCGCCGACCACGATGAAGCCGAGGTCGGAGGTCTCCTGGATGGCGAAGGCGTGGTTGTGCTGTGTCCCCCCGTAGGTCTGTTGCCACAGGACGTTGCCGGCATCGTCCAGGCGGATGACCCAGTAGTCGTGGATGCCGACGCCGTAGCTGCCGCTGGTGCCGACGATGACCAGATCGCCGCCGTTGAGGCGCTGCACGGCGTTGGCGTACTCGTCCAGCCCGGCGCCAAAGGTCTCGCTCCAGGAGACAGTGCCGGCGGCGTTGACGCGCAGCACCCAGGCGTCGGCGCCGGCCACGCCAAACGAGGCCGTCGTGCCGGCAACCGCCAGGCCACCGTCGGCGGTCGGCCAGAGACCGTTAGCCACGTCGTCGAGGGCGCCGCCATAACTCAGTGCCCAGCGGCCGTCCGGAGACCGGGCCCCGGACGGCTCCGGGGACGCGGTCGCGGCGCGGGCGGCGACCAGGAACGCGGCCAGGCCAAGGAGCAGAAACGCGAAGGATGCCGGTCGACGGATCATGGGTCTGACCTCACACGCGCAGGTTACTGGCGCGGCGCCCGAGCGGGCACAGCATCGTCTATTGTAGCAGGGAGCGGCGATCGCTCAGGGGGCAGATTGGCGCGGGCCGGGTGCGTGCGGCGCCTCCAGCCCGTGCGCCTCGAGCAGGGGGTCGTCGGCCATCAAGGCCCGCGTCTCGCCGTCGGCCACGATGTGGCCCTGGTCCATGATCACCATGCGCTCGAAGAGCTCGTAGACCATGAGCATGTCGTGGCTGGAGACGAGCATGGTGATGGGCAGGGCCCGCAAGAGGTTGATGAGGGCGCGCCGGGCGCGTGGGTCCAGGCCGGCGGAGGGCTCGTCCAGCACCAGGATGTCAGGCCGCATGGCCAGGACGGTGGCGATGGCGATGCGCTTCTTCTCGCCCAGGCTGAGGTGGTGGGAGAGCCGCTCGCCATACTCCGCCATGCCCACCTGGGCCAGCGCCTCGTGCACGCGGGCGCGCACCTCGTCCTCTGGTAGCCCCATGTGCAAGGGGCCGAAGGCGACGTCCTCGAAGACGGTGGGCGAGAAGAGCTGGTCGACCGGATTCTGGAACACGAGGCCCACCCGGGCGCGAATGAGGGGCAGGTTAGCGCGGCTGGCCTGCAGCCCGGCGACGCGCACCTCGCCGTCGCCGTGCAGGATGCCGATCAGGTGCAGCATGAGCGTGCTCTTGCCAGCGCCGTTCGGCCCGACGAGCGCCACCTTCTCGCCGCGGTCGACCTGGAGGGTCACCCCGCGCAGCGCGGTGTGCCCGTCCGGGTAGGTGAACTGCAGCCCCTCGATCTGCAGCACGGGCCCGCCGTCTGCCGGCAGGGTGAGAGAGGGAGGGAGTTTGGTGGGGTGTTGGATGGGCATGATAGGTCGATGGTTTGTTAGTTGGTTTGTTAGTTGGTTTGTTAGTTGGTTTGTTAGTTGGTTAGTTGGTTTGTTAGTTGGTTAGTATGTTTGTTAGTTGGTTTGTTAGTTGGTTAGTATGTTTGTTGGTCCGTTTGGGTTTGCCAGTCAGCCAGCAAGCCAACGAGCCAACCAACTAACTACCCAACCACCCTCCCCACCACTTGCAAGGCCACGATCGCCAGTAGCGCCAGGGCGCCGTGGAGCCAGTCCTGGCGGCGCATGGCGTGGGGGTTGAGGGTGAGCAGCTGGCCGGCATAGCCGCGGGCCAGCATGGCGTTGTAGACGCGGTCGCTGCGCTCGAAGCTACGCAGGAAGAGCTGTCCGACCATGTTGCCGGCCACGCGTGCCCTCCAGCGCAGCGAGCCGCCGCCCGTGCCGGCAGGCCCCTGGGCGCTGCGCGCCTCGCGGGCCCGCAACAGCCGCAGCGCCTCGTCCGCCAGGACGAACAGGTAGCGATACATGAACGAGACGATGGCGATGATCACGGCCGGCACCCTCAGGTGGCGGAGGGCGTGCATCACGTCGGGAAACTGGGTGGTCGTCGTCAGCAAGATGGCCATGAGCACCGACAGCCAGCTGCGAATCATGATGCTGACGAAGCGAATCAGGCCGGCGTCGCTGACGACGATGTCTGTCGAGCCGACGCGCAGGACGAGCAGCGGCTGGCCGGGCAGGGTGAAGACGACTGTGATCGCCGCCAGGGCGAACGGGAGCACGATGAAGCCCCGCTTCAACAGGAAGCTGGACGGCACACCCGCCAGGCGGCTCAGCCCCATGAGAAAGAGCCAGCCCAGAGCAAAGGCCAGCCAGGCGCCGTCGGGCAGGAGGACGTTGGAGACGATGAAGAGCAGGGCGACCACCACTTTGACGCGGGCGTCCAGCCGGTGTACGGGGCTGTGCCCGTGAAGATAATGGTCGAAGGTGTTGATGTGCATGGGTTGTCCGGTACGGGCGCAATCTGCTGCGCCCGCAATCCCGCGCCCGTTTATCAGGTGGTCTGGCGCCTTACGGCGCGGACGACGACCCCGGCCACCACGGCGACCAGAGCGACGCCGACCAGCCCGGCCAGGATGGTGGACAGCGGCGAGGCCCCCAGGCCGGGGATGGTGTAGTCGGGCAGAAGGGTGAAGGGAGCGGTCTCCGCCGCCTCGATGAAGCCGAGATTGGTCGCCACCCGCTCCAGCCCATCCGGCGCGGCCGAGGCCAGGGGGGCCAGGAAGACGACGAGGAGCGTGAGCGCCAGCCCGCCGACCACCCAGCCACGCCCGCCGCCGGCCACCCCTTCGCGCAGCAGGTCAGGCCGGGTGCGCGTGATGAAGCCCAGGGCGGCCACGGTGATCAGGGCCTCGCCCAGACCGATGAGGGCGTGCACGCCGAGCATGGCCGGCATGACAATGCGCAGGCTTGAGGTCTCGCTGAGCCAGAGGAGGAGCGCGGTGACGAAGGCGGCGGCCATGATCGAGAGCCAGGCAGCGGCGCCGACGCCGACCAGACGGACGGCGCCCTGGCGGCCCGCCACCAGACGGTAGATGCCAAAGCCGACCAATGCCGGCACGACCCCCATGACGAGGATATTCGCGCCCATGACGACCAGGCCGCCGTCCTGGAAGAGCAGCGCCTGCAGGCCGATCACCGAGGTCATCACCAGCAGGCCCAGCCAGGGGCCGAGGAGGGCGACGGCCAGGGTGGCGCCGATCAGGTGGCCCGAGGTGCCGCCAGCGACCGGGAAGTTGATCATCTGCCCGGCAAAGATGAAGGCGGCCATGACGCCGGCCAGGGGCACCAACCGCTCCTCGAACCGGTCCCGGGCGTAGCGGACCGCCAGGATGATGGCCAGCGCCGCCAGGACCCAGGCGATCCCGGCAATGGTCAGCTTGAGGAAGCCGTCGGGGATGTGGAGTTGAAAGGCGGCGGCAACGATGGGCGTGTTCATGGCTCTGCTCCTTCGAGAGCTGCGCTGTCGCGGCCGCTAAAGGCACGCCTCGCACAGGCCGTGGATCGTGAGGTGATTGCCGGTCGCCCGAAAGCGATACGCGGCCAGCAGGTGATCGAAGAGCGGCTGGAAGTGGTCGTCGCCGAGGTGCTGCACCGCGCCGCACTGCCGGCAGGCCAGGTGATGGTGTGGCAGCGAGCCAGCCACCTCGTATCGGAGACGGCTGCCGTCCAGATTGGTGGCCGCCAGGATGCCCCGCTCGTGCAGGAAGTGCAGCGTGCGATAAACGGTGGAGCGATCGACGGCCGGGGCCACGTCTTGCACACGCTCATAGACGGCGTCCGGCGTGACGTGCCCGCCCAGCTCGCAGACAGTGTCCAGGATGACGCGGCGCTGCGTGGTGACGCGGTACCCTTCCTGGCGCAGCTGCTCCGTGATCTCTTCCAGGTTGTGGCTCATTGGCGCTTCTTATTGCAACAATTGGCAGATACAACGAATTGTAACAAGGCGGCGACTCCCTGGCAACCGGGCG
>JBFGLK010000430.1:0-3955 GCA_041576195.1 Promineifilaceae bacterium (SeqCode) | reverse complement strand
TGTGTCCGGCGAGCGTCCGGCCCGATTCGCCAGGGTCTGCCTGCGTAAGGTCCCAAAGCCGAACCGTCCTATCCGCGCTTGCGGTGGCCAGCCAGTGGCCGTCCGGGCTGATGGCGACGTCCCAGACACGACCGGCGTGACCCTCGAGCCGATGGAGCGCCTCACGGCGGGTTGGGCTGGCCGGGTCCCAGATGAGGACCTTGTTGTCGGTGCCGCTAGTCACCAGCCACCGGCTGTCAGGCGTGAAGGCGACGTCCCACACCTGGCCGTCATGGCCGTAGAGAATCGTGGCCTTCAGCGAGCCCAACGCCTGGCGCAGCAGATTCACCGACGACGCCACCTCCGTCCCGCCGGCGGCAAGCTCCCGGGCGACTGACTCGATCGAAAGCAAGGCGCCGAGTCGAGGCCGGTCATCCGAAATGAGGATTTGCGATTGGGCCGTTAGCAGCCGTCTCGCCGCCAGCTGCGATTGCTGCTCTGCCCGACGCGCTTCGCTCTCGGCGATCTCGGTCTGCTGTGCGGTCCGCAGCGCCTCGCCCTCCGCCAAGACCGTTTGCTCCTGGGCCCTCAAGGCGGCCTCCTCGGCCAACCGCTGCTGGCGGACGGCGAAGATCACGGTGACAGACAGCATGACGGCAAGAATCAGGATCGCGAGCAAGGCCACTCGCACCTGAAATGGGATGACTCGCCACCAATCCTGGGGCCAGTTCTGCCGGATCCACTTCTGGTCGAACACCTCGCGATAGATGCGGTTGCGTACGGAGAGTAGATTGTCGCGTGATGTCACGACGCCACTTAACTTGAGATGTAACATTGGCTCCGAGCTCGCGTCGTCTCGGACACCGCGCCGGTTGCGGTAGACATCGCGGTAGACGGAAAGCACGTCGGTCACACTCGAGGACTGCTTGAGCAGCATGTCCTTGACGAACTGCAGGTTGGAGTCAGTCTGGCCGACGTGGCCCAGGAAGAGCGACCGCGCGAGCTCGTCCACCGGTGGGCGGCTCGTAATGCGTAGCGGGGCGCCGGCGATGCCGGCACACAGCCGCTGCGTCAGATAGGGATGACCACCAGTCCAGTCCATGACCCAGTCCAGTAGCGGCGCGGCCTCGTCCGCCGTTGCCGGCAGGCCGGCAGCGAGCGGTGCGATCTCCTCCCGCGTGAAGTCGTCCAGCAGGACGCGCTGACCGATATTGAACGAGGCGCGGCGGCCGTCCCCAATGAGATCGTTCGGCGAGGCGACTCCAATCAAGACAAATGAGAGCCGGCGCAGCTCGGCAAACTGGGCGCGGGCTGCGTGGAGCAGGCGGATCGCGACGAAAAAGTCGTCTGTGAAGTCGAGACTGAGAGTGCTGTCAGCCTCGTCAACGAAGATGACGATCGGTCTGTCCGTTCGCGAGATGACGAACTCCTGAAAAAAGGCGACGAAACGCTGCGTAAGCCCGAGAGCCTGCTTCCCGGACCACCAAGGGGTCAGCTCCTCCTCCAGGCCAAGCCGACTAGCGATTAAGGTGGTGACGCCAAAAAACCACTCCTCAGCCGAGGCGAGCACGCCACACTCGGTCAGGTCCACGATGACGGGAGTGATTTCCTCGGCGACCAACCGTTCCGCGGTGTTGACCACGAGGCTTGACTTACCGAGCTGCCGCGGTGTCAGGATGTATGCATAAACCTGCTGCCGGCAAAGGGCGAGCAGCTCCTGGTCGGCCGGTCGGGTGAGATAGGCGCCCCCCGCTGCCTGGACAACGCCACCGACGGTGAAGACGGTCTGATCTAACATGGCGATACTCCTGCAATACGACGCGACGGCTGGGAATCGGGGCCCGCTCTTGTGGCCGATGCCAACGCATAGAGTGCGCGTCAGGGCGCGCATCAATGCGCGACTGGCACGATCATCTTGGAGTATCAGGCGTACCTTCGCCTGTAACACCCACCGGCCCGCCGGCCGCGCGGGACCTTGGGTATGCTGCCTCGCCAATGGACTGCCGGCGCATCACGTGCGCCGTAGCCCATGGCGGATAGGCAACGATGACACTCTGCTGTCAGGATCAGATCGGGTGATCAGCTAGTGTGGGGTGGGGAGTCAGACGGCGTCTGATGGCGTGACGCTAACCTCACCGCGGGGGCTCAAGCTAACTATACTATATGGCCGCTCCACGCCAGAGTCAACAAAGCAATCCGTCGCCTGTGCCCGGCACACCCGTGGCTGGCTCTCAAACTCGCCGCCAGGTGCCGGCACGACCGGGGTCCGAAGCGCCGGCACGTGCGTTTCCCCATCCTCGTAGCGGTGGCTATCGATCTTCGTAGCGGCAGGGCCGCCGCCTACGAAATCTGCGGGCAACTGCCCGCCAGATCCGCCAATCGTGCTGTCTTCTTTCGTAGCTGCCAGCATCCAGACTACCTCCAGACATCGGCCGACGCTGAACTGGTTTCGGCGCACGCACCTGGAGGATATTATGACGAGGCGACTGACGATCATCTGGTTTGGCCTACTATTGGCAGTTATGGCGGGGGCCTCTATTGGGGCGGAGAGCGCGGGTATCGTCGACGACATTCCGGTCGGCTCCCCGCTGATCCGGTACGCCGATCCCGAGTTTGACAGCGAGTTCAACCTCTTCACGTTTCGCGACGCCTGGCTGTCAGGTCACGCGTGGGTAGGGGGGCTGAACCCGGCCACGGGCGAGTTGATTCCCGGCTCCGGCCTCGGCCTCCAGATCGGCGATCAGCTGGCGCCGATCAACGAGCTCACCGACAACGGGCCCGAATGGCTGCGCGATGGCGGGCTTCCCGGCGTCATCTTTACTCGGATTGAGGAAGGGGTCGAACGCATGTACACCTGGACCGCCGGGGGCGGACAGGCCATCCCGGTCATGGCGGGCACGGATGAGATCTCGCGGACGCACTTCGCGGGCACCAAACATCCCTCTGGCCGGGCCAGAATCCTCTACCGCCGCCGGACCGCTCCCGGCGAGCCCTGGGAAGTCCACTGGCTAGACCTGGCCGACCCATCGGTCGAGCATGCCCTGCCTGGCGTGGAGCTCGAGGTCTCCCTGCCGACCTGGATCGGCGGCAGCAACATCCTGTTCAGCCGGCTGGTCGGCGACACGATGCAGCTCTTCCGCTATGACACAGTGCAACACGCGGAGTTCCAGTTGACTTCTGATTCGGGCGACAAACTCGGCGCCTATGCCTGGCACGGGCCCGAAATCGGCGGCCGGCTCTTTGTTCTCGCGGCGCTGCGGGCTCCCGGCGACGTCTACCCGCGCCAACTGCGCCTCTACTTCATGAACCGCTGGGGCGTCCTCGTGCCCTACTCGACGTTGAACGTCCCGGAAGAGGCTGGCTCCCACATAAATGTCTCGTCCCCCGAGCCGTTCGTGTTCCAGGGTCACTCCTATGTCTCGCTCTCGCTGTTTACAGACGACAGGACGGACGCCTCAATCTGGGTCTTCGGCGTGCCAGAGCCCGGCAGCGCCACGCCCCCCGTGCCGCATCGGGTGGACGACCCGTCCATTCAGGCCATGAAGCTGGACCCCGAGGCCTACGTGACTGGCGAGAACGCCTACGTGTACTACTATTACTCCGAGCCGGGCGCCGAGGGCCACTCGCTTCTGCGCCGGTGCGCCTTCGTGCCGGTAGTAGACGCCTGATTGCCGGCAAGAACACCGCGAGCGCGAGCGCTCGGCAGCAAACTCGCGTCCGCGCTGCCTGGTACCAATTCCGCTCTCGCATGACGACGTCACCTCTGGACTCCCAGAGGTGGCTTCGATTCCGTTCGAGTCGAGCAAGACCGTGACCGTCGTCCAGTAGCCTGTGCCTTCGTCGGCGCGACTGCCGAAGCGGCGTCGCGGTGGGATTGCCGACGACTCCTTCAGCCGACCACCGACAAAGGACTGCCCATGCCAGCGCTCTCTTGACATTCCCCCCCCGCTGGGTTAGGATCGTCTTTTGCGGCGCG
>JBFGLK010000429.1:0-3957 GCA_041576195.1 Promineifilaceae bacterium (SeqCode) | reverse complement strand
TGCTTCGATCGGGGCAACGGCTATAACGGTGAGTGCAACAACCAATGGGTGACGCCAGACTTCATCGTCCCAATACCCAATCTAGAGAGCACGTGCAGCAACCCGAATGGGAATCCGCGCATCTGCACGCCATTCTACGGCGGCCGCCTGATCGCCCGCTACAAGGCTGGCCAGGGCGACACATACAGCTGGCGGATCATCATGAGCGGTCTGCCCTATCTCTTGCGTTAGTCCACGCTCGCCGTCGAGCAGAGGCTTTGCCCTATGAAGCGCCCGAACTACTCAGCCCGATCCCGCGCCGACCGCCGGTCCTCGGAGAGCGGTCAGAGCGTCTCCGAGTACGCCCTCATTATCGTGCTGGTCGGCGTGGCCGCCATTGTCATCATTCAGCTACTTGGACCGGCGCTGGGCAATGTCTTCTCGCGTTTCGGCCGTCGCGCGCCGGTGGCGCCGCCCTCGCTGGTCGGCTATACGCCGCCGGCGACGCTGGCCCCGACCCAAACCCTGGCGCCGACCGCCACCTGGCCGCCAGGCTTCACCCCATCCCCGACCCCACCGAACACGCCGACGAGCACGCCGTTCGTCACGGCCACGCCCACCGGCACTCTGATGCCGACCGGTACCGCCACGCCCACGTTGGGCAACTGCCAATTCGTGGAAGTGGGCGGCCAGGTCGTGGTCGAGGCGGAGAGCCTCATCGGGGGCGCGCCGGCCCAGGGCAACATGAACGCCTGGGTGACCACGACGAGCTACGGCGGCTATGCCGGCACCAGCGCCCTCATCTCGCTGCCCAACGACGGCGACAACATGCTCCTGACGCTCAACGGGCCACGCGTCGACTACGGCATCTATCTGCAGACGCCCGGCAATTACTACTTTTACGTGCGCGGGCGACCGGACCCCGTCAGCCCCGCCGATAACGACTCGATCATGGCCGGTGTGGCCGGCTCCAGCTTCACGCAGATCGGCTCTGGCTTTGGCGGTTGGACGAGCACAAGCAACTTCACGTGGCGTCGCTGGCCCATCCCGCTCAACTTCCCAGCCGCCGGCCTCTACACCATCAACATCTGGATGCGCGAGGACGGCATGGTAGTCGACCGCTTCGCCATGAGCACAAACGACGCGCTGTTCAGCGACGGTAGCACGGCGGTCGGCCCCGCGCAAAGCCCGGCCCCGGGCGGCTGCACCGGCGCCCCACCGCCGCCACCACCCGGCACGGCCACCCCGTCAAGCACCCCGACGGTGACGCGCACGCCGACGCCATCCCGAACACCCACCGTCACGTCGACGCCGGCCGGCACGGCAACCCCCACCCGGACGCCCTCGCCCACGCCCTCGCGCACCCCGTCCCCGACGCCGACGCGCACCCCGTCGCCTACGCCCTCGCCGACCGTGCCAGCACCGACTATCCTGGATATCCAGGTCGAGCACGACGACGACGACGCCGAAGAGCGTGTGAGCAACGGCAGCATGACGCTCGGCAGCTCCCGGCTTGAGCTGGGCCAAAACGGCGCCAATCCGTATCTGGTCGGGCTCCGCTTCTACGGCATCAACGTGCCGCGCGGCGCGACGATCACTAACGCCTTCATCCGCTTCACGACGGATGCCACGGACAGCGGCACCGCCAGCTTCACGATCGTGGGCCAGGCGGGCGACAATCCCCCTCGCTTCAACGGCAACGATAACAACATCTCGAACCGGCCGGCGACGACCGCCTCAGTCTCCTGGCCCAATGTGCCTGCATGGACCAACCTAAACGAGACCCACAATACACCGGATCTCCGGACCATCGTCCAGCAGCTCGTGAACCGAGGCGGCTGGAACCCCGGCAACAGCATGGTCTTCATCATCAGCGGCAGCGGCACAAGGCGCGCTGAGTCCCACGACGGCAATGCCGGCGAGGCCGCCGTCCTGCACATCGAATATCTGCCCTGACGCCGCCAGGGCGCGCTCAACCGCGGCCCGCCAGGGCGCCTTGTAGCTCCTCTCGCACGCGCTCGTCGGTCTCCCCGGCGAGCGCGTTTTGCATCGCGGCCTTTGCCGCGCCGGCTCTTGCCGCCGTAGTCTCGGTCACGCCAACCCGCCCCAGCGCCCAGGCGGCATGCCCGCGCACTAGGGGAGCGTCGGTCGCCAGCAGGCGCACGAGCCCGTGCAACGCCTGCTCGTTCCCCCAGTTGCCCGCCGCCACGCACACGTTGCGCAGGAAGCGCTCCCAGCCGAGGCGGCGGATCGGGCCATGCGCATACCGCGCGGCAAAGGCCTCGCGATCCAGCGCAAGTAGATCCTCGAGCGGCGGCGCCATCGCCTCGATAGAGGCGGCCCAGAAGGCCGGCTCTAGGCTCGGCGGGGCAAAGCGGTTGAACGGGCAGACGTCCTGGCAGATATCGCAGCCGTAGATCCAGTTGCCCATGAGCGGGCGCAGCGCCCGGGGAATCCAGCCCTTGCGCTCGATCGTCAGGTAGGAGATGCAGCGACGGGCGTCCAGCACGTAGGGCACGGGAAAGGCCCCCGTGGGGCAGGCATCCAGGCAGCGGCGACAGCTTCCGCAAGACGGTTGCCGGGCTGCCGGCACGTCCGGCGTCAGCGCGGCCGTCGTCAGCAGCTCCCCCAGGAAGAACCAGGAGCCGCGCCGCGGCCCGATGAGCATCGTGTTCTTGCCGGTAAAGCCCAGCCCGGCGGCCTCGGCGTGGTCGCGCTCCAGGATCGCCCCCGTGTCGACGTAGACACGGTTGGCCACCGGGCCCGCCACCCGTGCGGCCAGCCAGTCGGCCAGCGCTTCCAGCCGCGGTGTCATGACGTCATGGTAGTCGGCGGCCCAGGCATAGTTGGCGATGCGACCCCGGGCGGGATCGGCCGCGACCGCTTCCGGCAGCGCCAGCGTGGCGTAGCCGAGGCCGACACAGACGATGCTTTGCACGCCGGGCAGGATAAGGGACGGGTCCAGCCGGCGCTCGACTCGATTCGGCCGGGCCATGTAGCCCATGGAGCCGTGCCGGCCCGCCTCGATCCAGGCCAGATAGGCGTCCAGCCGCCGGGCCGGCGTTGCCGGCACGACGCCGGCCATGTCGAAACCCACTCTGCGCGCCTCCGACTTGAGCGCTTGCGCCAGGTCGCCGTCCATGCCCCCATCTTACCGCGTCACACGGCTGGCGGACACCAGGCGGACCTTCGCCCGCCCTACGCCCCGGCAGACCGGGCCCTGCCGGTCGCGCGTCATCTCACACCGCGCTCGTTTGATGGTATAATCCCGGCGCGCCCCTGGCCGGTCGACCACTATGCCGCCGTCGCCTCTCGACCGCCCCGCGCGCAGACCACAGCCCAGGAGGAAATGATGCAGAAACTGGACATTCAGGTGCAGAACTTCAAACGGGTCGATCTGGTCATCGTGGCCGGTCGGGTAGACAGCAGCAACGCCCACCGGTTGGACGACACGCTCAAGGAGCTGGCTGAACAAGGCCGCTACAACCTGGTGCTGGACCTGGCAAGCGTCGAGTACATGAGCAGCGCCGGCCTGAGGGCGCTCGTTTCGGCCCTGCGCGAAAGCAAGCGACAGAGCGGTGATGTCCGCCTCACCCGCATTTCGGACAGGGTCTCTGAGGTTCTGGACCTGGCCGGCGTGGCTTCGCTCTTTGAAAAGTACGACGATCCCGTCGCCGCGGTGGGCAGTTTCTAGCGCTGTCGGAAAGGAATGGGGCGCAAACGGAGCACGGTCTTTCCCGGGCGGTTCGAGTTAATCAGCCAGATCTGTGACTTCGTCGGCAGGGGAGCGACGGAGGCAGGCTTTGGCACGGACGACCGCTTTCAGCTTACGCTGGCCTGCGATGAGGCGTGCACAAACATCATCGAGCACGCCTACGGCGACGAAGAGGGCGAGATCTTCGTGAGCTGGGAGATTGGGGAGGATGGCTTTGTCATCACCTTGCGCGATCAGGGCACGCCGTTTGACCCGGCCGACGT
>JBFGLK010000428.1:0-3961 GCA_041576195.1 Promineifilaceae bacterium (SeqCode) | reverse complement strand
TGGCGACGAGCCCGAGCATCGGGCTGAGGATCTCCTGCCCGGCCGCGATGTCTGTACGGGCAAACTGACCGACGAGCAACGAGGGATCCGCGTGACTCACGCCGGCGACGACGGCGATGTTGCTGTCCGGTCGGCGGACCAGAGCCAGCATCTCCGGCGTCAGTCGGGTGCCCATGGGGATGTCCTCGACCGCGGCCACCACGTCCACAAACTGGATGGCAGGCGTGGGCGTCGGCGGTGGCAGGCCTGGCTCCTGAGCGGCGGGCGCGGTCTGGCCGGCGCTCGCCGATCCATCCGGCCCACCGGCGGTGGTAGGCGTTGCGCCGCCTCCCCCACCTCCGCTCAGCAGGAAGTAGGCGCCCACGGCTATCACGATGAAGAGCACCAGGGCGACGATGATGATTCGTGTCACACGCATAGCCAATTCCTTTGACGCGCGTCAGTCGCCACGCTAGCTATCGGTCGCCGCGTCGGCCGGTGGTTCGACGAAGGGAGCATCCGGCGTCGGGGAGATGTCCGGGCTAATGGCGAAGTTGAAGTCGGGCGGCACTTCGATGTTGAAGCGCCCGAGCAGATAGTTCAGATCGACGTTCTGGATGGCATACGCCTGACCGTCCGCGGCGCCCCTCAGCGCGTAGTCGATGTTGGCGTTGGCCTCGACCGCGTAGCGCAAGAATAGCTGCTGCTGGGGCGGCAGCGCGACAACCAGCACGTCCGGCGGAAGTGGGGTCGGCGTGGGCACGTCGGGTATGGGCGTCGGCGCGGCTGGATCCGGAACGGCTGTAGGCTCGATCGAAACCTCGGGCGCCCAGGTGCCCACCTGAATGACCCTGGCATTCTGTAGGAGAACGGAGACTGGAATGGCGCGCTGCGCCTCGCCGGGCGCGATGTGGGTGATGTCGCCAGTGGGCAACTGCTCGAAGCGGCCGAACGGATCGACCACGACGACGGTCCGGATCAGCTCGCCGTTTTCGTCGGGAGTTTCGAGCACAAACGACGCGCTATTGGGCAGCAGCGTCTGGAACTGCTGATCAACCTGGCTAAAGGCGAAGGTCATCATGATGTCGATGGTGTCGCCCGGCGCCAGCCCATAGGCCACGCTGTTGAGGCGGTCCATGGGCACAGTGGTCGCCAGCCAGCCGGCGGGAATGAGCGAGGACGGCCCATAATCTTCGCGGCCGATGATCCGGGGATCGGTAACCAGGGCATCGCGGGTGAGCGTTTCACCCTGGAAGATATCGGTCCGGGCATAGAGCCCGATGGCGTCGTCGAGACTCGTGAGCACATTCGGGCCGACGTCGGCGCGCATGCGCACGTCGAGGGTGAGTTCCGCGGCCGTCATCTGGAAGCCGCGAGGCACCGTCTGCAAAGACACGACCACTTCGACGGTCTCACTGGGAACGTCGGGCTGGGCGACAAAGCCAGACTCCTGCAGCACGTCCGGGATGGCCGGTTGTGCCCCTGTGCCGTCGTCCAGGATCTGCGGGGCGGTCGCCTCGTCGCCGCCATTACCCAGGAACAGGTAGGCGGCCACGCCGACGAATATGACCCCGATGAGCAACATGAAGATGAGAAGGATTCGGCGGCCTCTCATGGTCCCTTCCTTGCGAGTGACTGCCGGCAGTCTTGTTTTCCTGTCCAGGCCGGCGGGCGCGCACCTGCCGGCACTGGGGCAGTCTGCGGCGTCCTCTGGCAACGGCTACGCTTTTGCCGATGCAAGCGGTATCGTAGCACGCGCCCAAACGCCAGGGAATGGGCTAATGGTTCTATTACGAGTCGTGTGCGTGCGAAAAAGGGATCGGGGAAATGGACCCCTGGTACCGGCCTGGGGAGGATGCCGGGAGCCGTCTAGCGGGTCGGGGCCGGGGCGTCGGTCAGCAGGCGCAGCCACGCCTGCCAGGGCCGGGCGTCGTGCGCCGGATCGGGCGTGCCGATCGGCACGGGCTCGGGGCCCGGCGCCGAAGGGATAACCAGCGGCACCACGCGGCGCTCGCCGGGCAGGATGTAGCCGGCTTCGTTGCGGGCAAAATCGGCCACGTAGTCGTCGCTCTGCACGTATGAAAGCGTGGCCTTCAACTCGACCTGTCGATGCCACATCTCGGTGACCTGGATCGCCAGGGACTCCTCGTTGACGCCGACCTGGCGGCCGGCCTGTTCGCGCCGGCTGAGGTCCAGCACGATGATCATGGTGGCCGCAACCGCCAGGAGCACGAGTACCTGGGAGACATTGAGGATCGAGAACGGGCGGAATCGCTTCAGGTTTAGCTTCAACATCTGGAACTCGCTTTCGCGCCAGCAGGCGACGCCAGCGTCAATTATCTTTAGCCGCCCCGATCGCGCAAGCAACGCCGCCGGCCATGTGGCGCCGGCGGCAGTGACTTACGGACGGACGATGTGGCCCGGCGGGGCGGGCGGCGCCGGCTGGCGCCAATTACAAGGGCACCAGTCCCTCCTTCCCACGCGCCAACGACGGCTGGCCCAGGGCCCGATCGCGGGGCGCCGGGCTCTGTGCCTGCGACGCGCTGCGAATGACTGCCGGCAGGTAGATGTACGGACTACCCGGTGGGGGACCAGAGGTGATGGTGATCGTCAGGCTGTCGGCGGCCTGGCCGAACCCGTTGTCGATTGAGACCATGACCTGATACATGCCCTCAGTGGACCAGCTCAGGCTGAGCGTATCCGTGAGACCGCCGGTACGCACGACCGGCTCGTGGCCGTCGGCCGACCAGGTGTAGGTGATCGGCTGCGAGGCGTCGACCGGCGAGGCGGTCGCCGTGAAGGTGTATATGTCCTCGACGATGCCCTGTGAGGGCCCGGAAAGGCTGACGCCGTCCACCGGCACCGAGACTAGCATCGCCGCCACGTCGCTGACTTCGCCGGCCGCATTGGTGGCCGTCACCGAGATAGTCTTATTGCCCCCACTTGTCCAGGTGTAGACGACGGTGTCGTCCAGGTCCCCGACGTGGACCAGGATGGGCTGGTCGGTCGCCAGCCACGTGTAGGTGATTGGCTGCGTGGCGGCGCCCGGGCTGACCGTGGCCGTGAACGTGTACGCCATGCCGGCAATCCCCGCTGTCGGCCCGGCGACCATCACCGCCTGCGGCGCCACGAGCGGATCGACGACGTCGATGACGTGCGTGTCCAAGACGCTGGCGAAGGCGTTGGCCGCGGTCACCGTAATCGTCTTCTGGCCCGGGGTGATCCAGTTGAAGTTGCGCTGGTTCGAGGTGCCCGCCGTGATGACGACCGGCGCGTGATCGGTGGCCTCCCAGGTGTACGTCAGGGGCGTCGTGACTACCGGTGGCGTTACAGTCGCCGTAAAGCCAATGTCGGTGTCGATGAGGCCTGTCGCCGGGCCGGTGAGGGCGACATCGGTTGGCGGATAGCCGATCACCTCGAAGGCGAACGTGGCCAATACGGGTTGGAGGCCGTTGTTGGCAGTGACCGTGATGGTCTTGGGCCCGAGCGAGCTCCAGTTGAAGGTGACCGTGTCGGTGATGCCACCGCTCCGTAGCACCGGATCCTGGCCGGTTGCGTCCCACATGTAGTCGAGGGGCGTCGTGGCCGTGACCGGCAACACGTTGGCGGCGAACGCATAGGCGATGCCGACGCCGCCGCTGTCCGGGCCGGTCAGGGCGATGCCGGCAACCGGGTAGACCACCTCCAGCTTGGTGTCCGCCAGGACCGTGTCCGTCTCGTTGAAGGCCATTACCGACAGGGCGGTAGGCCCTTCCTCGGTCCACGTGTAAGTGAAGCTATCTGTCAGGCCACTTACCTGGACCACTTCGTCCGGCAAGGGGGGCGACCACCAGGTGTAGGTGACCGGGGTCGTCGCCGTCACCGGATAGGCGGTCACCGTAAACGTGTAGGCCTGACCGACGGCAACGACGTTTGGCCACTCCTCCACCACGTAGTCGATCGGGGTGATGAGTGCCACCTGATGCGTGGCCGTGACGCTGCC